>JAPKZJ010000088.1 GCA_026393855.1 Candidatus Aminicenantes bacterium | reverse complement strand
CCGAACCAGACAATGGCGCCAGTAATGATTTTTCGGTTCGTCCCCATATCCTTATTGACCCTTAGATTTCGATTGTTCCGATCATAACAAAATCAATTCCTGAAACAAAGATGCATCTTTTCTTTTCCCACAGTGGCGACTATTTGGCGACTCCATTGCTAAAAAGGGCTTAAAATTGCTTAAGCGGACTTAAAGATGGAAATAAGGCAGTTTCTTGGATATGCCTGATTTATAAGGCTTTCAGGGGGGATTTAAGAGCGCGCCAGGCAAGACTCGAACTTGCGACCTTCTGATTCGTAGTCAGGCGCTCTATCCAACTGAGCTACGGGCGCGCCTGCAAGCCGGGCTATTATGCCAAAAACCCCCGTCCGCCGCAATCCCCGTCCGCCGTTGACATCTCCCCGACTCGAAATTATGCTCTCCTCAGGCTTTAGCCGGAAAGGCGATGGATCGTGAGACTCGGGAATTCGCAGTAAAAGTGATCTGATTGAATAAGCTGATCTTCCACATCGACGACAGCCGCAACCTGCGCGGCGGAGAAAGACAAGTTCTCTATCTTGCCTCCGAGCTGGAAAAGCATGATTGCAAGAACGTCATCGTCTGCAGGCCGAACTCCCCCCTGGAAAAAGAGGCTCTCAAGCTCGGGATCGAAACAGATCATATCCCCTTTCATTTCGAATGGGATCTCCGGGCGGCTTACCTTCTATCCCGGAAGGTCAAGAAGGCGGCTCGGAAGTTCGATATCCAGGCGCCGCCGATCCTTCACTCGCACACGGGCCATGCGGCTGCGGCAGTTTGGCTCACCCGTCGCTTCGTGAAGGCCGTGACGATCGCCCATCGGCGGGTGGATTTCAAGGTCCCGAACAAGCCCCTGTCACGCCGGAAATACCGAAGCGCGGACCTCATCATCGCCCTATCCAAGGCCATCGAGCAAATCCTCATCGATTCGGGCATCGACGGGGCCAAGATCCGGGTCATTCCCTCGGCGGTCGATCTCGCCGCGTTTTCGGGAAAACCGGATCGCGCTTTCAGAGAGCATCTGCTCCGAGACCTGAACATCCCGGCCGATGCCATCCTCATCGGGTCGTTGATGGCACTAGTGCCTCACAAAGACCCCTTGAGTCTGGTCGCCGCAGCCGGCCAAGTCATTCAAGCCGACAAGCGATGTCATTTTATCGTCGGCGGCGAAGGCCCGCTCCTCGAAGACATCCAAGCGTTGACCGCGAAGCTTGGGATCACGAGCCACTTCCACTTGCTGGGCTATCGCGAAGACAATGTAAATCTTCTCCGGGCCATGGATATCTTCGTTCTCGCCTCGCGGGAAGAAGGCCTGGGCAGCGCCCTCATCGAAGCCATGGCCTGCGGATTGCCCGTCGTCGGGACCGACGCCGGCGGGATCCCCGAGCTTATCGAAAACGAGCGTAATGGTTTTGTCGTTCCCAAACAAAATCCCGCCGCGCTGGGCCAAGCCATTCTCCAACTGGCCGGCGACGCCGGCTTGCGGGAAGCCTTTGCGCGCCGCTCCCTCGAATTGAGCCGAAAGTATTCGTCGCTAAAGATGGCGGCGAAGACGCTGTTGGTTTATGAAGAGGCTTCGCGCGCGGCTCAAAAGCACTTCTAGCCGCCGCCGCTCCCCATCCACGGCCTAGGCCTTCTTCGCCCGCGTCCTTTTCGGCTTAGCCGGCTCCCCCGCCACCAATCGCTGGATCTTGACCTCCAGACGAGTGATCCGTTTGGCGAAGTCCTCCTCGAAGGGATCCCCCGACTTGCGGGCTAGGTGAAGCCCCTCTTCGGCGGTCCGCAGGGCTTCGGCGAAATTACGCGATTGGTGTTCATGGTACATGGCCAGCTCGCGGAAGCCAAAGAGCTGGTCCATTGTGCTTAAATCCTTCCAGAGGGATACGGCCTTGTCCCAGTCGGCGGTCTTCTTGAAATGGATCGACAGCTTGCGCTTGACCGTGGTCTCGATCGTCCCCGTCAAGCCGCCGCCGATGGCCCGTTCGAATAAGACGACCGAGCGCTCGACGTTCCCCATCGTCTCAAAGAGCCGACCGACGCCGACCAGGTCCAGAGCATCGAGGACAGCCTCATCCTCCGTCGCCTGGCCGCTCTTGAACAATCGGGCCCCCTGGATGACCAGGCCGAGAAGCGACAGGATGTCCTCCTGATTATGGTAGAGGATCGGCTCGATCTGGCCGAAGTCGCCGGTGCGCAAGTAATCGAAATAGCGAAACGGGATCTCCGCCCCCGGGATATCCTCGGAGCGGTCGGCGGCCACGACCTCGCGGGCCAGGTGGGAGAGCCGGCAGGACTCGTGCTTGTGCCGCCAGAGATGGCGGGCGGAAAAGAGAAAGTCGAGGTGAGGCAGATCGGTCAACCGCAGCTTCTTGCGCTTGAGGACGAACCTCGTTTCGAGCAAGGGCAGGTCAAAAGCCTTGCCGTTGTAGGTGACGACGGAGCGGAAGCCGCCCTCTTCGAAGAGGCGCGCCAGCTCCTCGAGCATGCGCTCTTCTTCGCCCGGCTCGCTCAAGAAATATTGGGCCACGACGAAGCCTCCGTCGCGAAAATAGCCCAGCCCGACCAGGAACGGGATCGTTCCCGTTCCTCCCGCCAACCCGGTCGTCTCGAGATCGAGAAAAAGCGCGGTGTCCAAGCCCAGCCCCTGGAACTCTTCGTCCCGGCTTAGATAGTAGAGCGTTTCGCCGTCGATCCGCAGCCCATCCCCCACCGTGATCCGACCATATCGGACTTGGGGGGAATAGGTGTTCTCGAAGTACTGCAGGGGCTCGCCGGACGGCTCCTCCCGCGAAGGTCGCGCCGGCGCTTCGGCCTTCTTGGGCTTGGCCGCACCGGTCAGATGGATCAGCTTCTCCAGCTTCTCCTTGGTCGTCAGGTCGTCCGTCTTGGCGATCCGGGACCAGGCGTCCTCGATCGAGCGGCCGCGCTTGTGGACCTCCCGCTCCTTCTTGTGGTGGGCCAGCTGGTCTTTGATGTCCATGCGTTCCGCTTTGAAAATCATGATACAGGATTTGACCGCCGTCCGCCAAACCAATATATATAGGGGCGTGAGCGACCGTCATTTTCTGGCCTTCGACATCGGCGCCGAGAGCGGCCGGGCCATCGTCGGCACGATCTCCGGCGGCCGCATCGGCCTGCGCGAGATCCACCGCTTTCCCAACGCCCCGATCGCGCTCTTCGGCCGCCTGCACTGGGACATCTATGCCCTTTTAGAGGAGATGAAGAAGGGTTTGGCCGCCTGCGCCTCCGAAGTCCCTTCGATCGAAAGCATCGCCGTCGACACCTGGGGTGTGGACTTCGGCCTGCTGGCCGCCGACGGCAGCCTGCTCGGCCTGCCCTTCGCCTATCGCGATCCGCGCAACATCCCGGCCATGCAGGCCTTCCTGGCCAAGATGCCGGCGGACCGGCTCTACGAGCGGACCGGAATCCAGCTTCTCCCCTTCAACTCGCTCTTCCAGCTCCAAGCCCTGGCCTCGCACAACGCCCCACTCCTCAAAGCCGCCGATCGCCTGCTCTTCATGCCCGACCTCCTGACCTGGTTTATTTCGGGGGTCGCGATCAACGAAGCCACCATCGCCTCGACCTCCCAGATGATCGATCCCCGAACCCGCGACTGGGCCGGCGATCTTCTCGCCTTCCTCGGACTGCCGCCTTCGCTCGTCCGGCGGCCGATCGAGCCCGGCAATCTCGTCGGCTCGCTCCTGCCCGGCTTGGCCCGCGAAACGGGCCTGCGGGCGGTTCCCGTCTCGGCCACCGCCAGCCACGACACGGCCTCCGCCGTGGCCGCCGTCCCCGCCGAAGGCCGCCGCTGGGCCTACATCAGCTCCGGGACCTGGTCGCTCGTCGGCATCGAAACACCGGCACCCCTGATCACGGAGCGGACGCGAGCCCTCAACTTCACCAACGAAGGCGGAGTCGCCGGCACCGTGCGCTTTCTCAAGAATGTGGCCGGGCTGTGGCTCGTCCAGCGCTGCCGCCGACTTTGGGACGCCCAATCCCCGATCGGCTACGACGACCTCAAGCGCCTGGCCGAGGATGCTCCCGCCTTTCGGGCCTTCGTCGACCCGGACGCGCCCGAATTCCTCAATCCCGACGACATGCCCGAAGCGATTCGCGGCTACTGCCGCCGAACCGGGCAAGCTCCGCCCGACGGTCAAGGCCCCATCATCCGCTGCGTCCTCGAAAGCCTGGCCCTCAAATACCGCGCGGTGTTGGACGACCTGGCTTCGGTTTCGCCCGAGCCCATCGACAAGGTTCACATCATCGGCGGCGGGAGCCAGAACTGGGTCCTTAATCGATTCACGGCCGACGCCACGGGCCGCACCGTCGTCGCCGGCCCGATCGAGGCGACCGCTCTGGGCAACATTCTCGGCCAAGCCCTGGCCCTCGGCTGTGTCGGCTCATTGGAAGAGGCCCGGAGCCTGGCCGCCGCTTCGTTCCGGCTCGAGACCTACGAACCCCGCCCCTCGGCCGGCTGGGATAAAGCCTATGATCGATTCCGCGGCATCGTCGAATCAGGCCGCAAGGGAGAAGCCTCATGACTTCCGCACTCATCGAAAAAAAATATCAGTCCGCCCGCGAGGCCTATGCCGAGCTGGGAGTAGACACCGACAAGGCCCTCCGTACGCTGGCCGAAATCCCGTTGTCCCTCCATTGCTGGCAGGGCGACGACGTGGGCGGGTTCGAAGCCGCCGGCGGCTCGCTCCAGGACGGGGGCCTACAAGTCACGGGCAACCATCCCGGCAAGGCCCGCACGATCGAAGAGCTGCGGCAGGATCTGGACAAGGCTTTTTCCCTCATCCCGGGGCCACACCGCCTGAACCTGCACGCCATCTACGGAGATTTCCGCGGCCGCCCGGCCGGCCGGGACGCGATCGAGCCCGATCATTTCCGCGGCTGGGTCGACTGGGCCCGCAACCGCGGCTTGAAGCTGGACTTCAACGCCACCTGCTTTGCCCACCCGATGGCGGCCGACGGCTTCACCTTGAGCCACTGCGACAAGTCCGTCCGCAAGTTCTGGATCGATCACGTCAAGGCCTGCCGCCGCATCTCTCTATTCATGGGGCGCGAGCTCAAGAGCGCCTGCCTCCACAATCTCTGGATCCCCGACGGGTCCAAGGAAGTGCCGGTCGACCGGATCGCGTATCGCGATCGCCTGCGCGAATCGCTGGATGAGATCTTCGAGATCGACCTGGGCGCGGCGATGAAGGACTCGCTCGAGAGCAAGCTCTTCGGCATCGGATCCGAATCCTTCGTCGTCGGCTCGCACGAGTTCTACCTGGCTTATGCCATCGCCAAGAAGAAGCTCGTCTGCCTGGACCTGGGCCATTTCCACCCGACCGAATCCGTAGCCGACAAAATCTCGGCCCTTCTGCCGTTCCTGCCGGGGCTCGTCTTCCATTTGAGCCGCGGCGTGCGTTGGGACAGCGATCACGTCGTCGTGCTCGACGATCCCATCTTGGCCGTGACCGAAGAGATCATCCGCTGCCGAGCCTTGGACAAGATGCACGTCGCCCTGGATTATTTCGACGGCGGCCTCAACCGCGTCGGAGCTTGGGTCACAGGGGCTCGGGCCGTCCAGAAGGGCCTGCTTATCGGACTTCTTCAGCCCGAGGAGCGCCTCTGCAAGGCCGAGGCCGAGTCCGATGCCTTCGCCCGCCTGGCCCTGCGCGAGGAAGCCAAGGCCCTCCCGTTTGGAGCGGTCTGGGACGCCTACTGCGAGGCCCAGGGAGTGGCGGCGGGGCCAGGCTGGATCGCCGACGTCAACGGCTACGAAAAAGGCGTGCTCGCGGCCCGGTCCTGATTTGCCTTTTCGGCGATAATTCTTTATTTTAATAGCGGAAACCCACAAGATAGGCGGCATGCTCGAAAAACCCGCGGCGGCGATTCCCCCGGCCTTCCGGAAAGCCCCCGGCGACGTTTCGCCCGAAACGCTGACCAAGGTAAGGGAATTCCTCGTCGCCCTGGCCGGCATCGCCGGCGGCCTCAAGATCTATCCCCCCGAGCACGCCTCGATCGCCGCCGCCAGGGTGGACGCCTGGGCCAAGCTCCAAACCATCCTCGAGACTCAATGGGAGCTGGAGCTCACGGTCGAGGAGACTTCTTTTCAATTCGCGGGCGAGACGGTCTACGCGGAGACAAACCTGCTCAAGAGCCTGCCCTACCTGATGTTCAAGGACGGCCTGCGCACACTGTCCTTCAAGCGCGAGCTGACCGAGCCGGAGTTTCTGGATCTGTTGGGAATCTTACGGCAGGTCGTCCTCCTTCCGCCCGAGGAAGGCGATATCGTCGCCCTGCTCTGGGAGCGCGATTTCGAGCACATCTCCTATCTTGATTCCGACGATTATCTAGAAGCCAAGATCGGCGCCGTTGAACGGCGATCCTGGGACCGGCCCGTCGATCCGGCCGAGTTGGCCAAAGGCCGCATCGACCTGCGGCCCGAGGACGTGGCCGAGATCGTCAGGCACAGCCTGGAAACGGCGACGGTTGGGACCAAAGACGCATCCAAGGAAGCCGCCGTCAGCGCGGCGGACGCCGCCGCCCTGGCCCGCAACGAAGCCGGCTTCCTCGAATCCGCCTTTGGCGCCGAGCGTTCGATTCCCGCCGAGACATCCTTCCTCGACATCTTCTCCGAGCTCCTCGGCCTGGAAGACCGGCCGGCCGCCCTGGCCTCAATGCTGCAATTCGCCGACAAGCACCATCAGGAGCTGTTGCAGCGCGACGATTTCGTCCACGCCGGCCTCTTGCTGGCCAGGCTGGACGGGCTGAGATCCCAATGCTCCGAGGACTCTCCGATCAAAGTCCAGGATCTGGAGCGCCTAAGCTACCGGATTAAGGACGCGGTCTCGCTGGCCGCCCTGAAGGACGATGTGCTGCGAGGCCGGGTGGACGACGCAGCCGCGTTCTTCGCTTACCTCCAGCGGATCGGCCCCAGAGCCGTCCCCCTGGCCGCCGAACTGTTCGAGGAGATGGAGGACGGCATCTTCCGGTCGGAGGCGTTCGTCTTTCTGGAAAGCGTCGGCCGCCGCAGCCTGGACGCCCTGGCCGGTCTGGCCCGCGATACGATGCCGTTTTTGTCCAAGGGTGTCGTCAACCTGCTCGGCCGGACCAAGGACCGCAAGGCCGTGCCGTATCTGGCCCGCTTCAAGGACTCCAGGATCAAGGCCGTGCGGCTGGAGGCCGTCAAGGCCCTGCTCGAGGTCGGCGACGATCTGGCCTTGAAGATCGTCAAATCCTTTGAAACCGACCCCGACCCCGAGGTGCGCGAGGCCGCGCGCCGCGGGGCGGAGCCCGGACGGGTGACCTGATATGCCCGGCTCCGACGACGCCAAGATCCAGGCTCTGGCCCGCGATTTTCTGACGCAGTTTCACCTGGTCATGAAGATCGCCAAGGTCTACGAGCCGGGCAATCGCTTCGTTCAGGAGAAGATCGGACCCTTGTATCGCGCCCTGACTCTCCTGCTCCACGCCGAAGGGAGCGCCATGTTGCGCGTCCACCACAACGCCCTGTTCTTCAATCGGACCCCGTTGCGCTTCGACGTCTCCAATCAGCATGTCTTCAAGTTCATCGCTTCTGAACTCGCGGCCCGGGGCATCTCGGCCATCGGTTTCTCGGAAGGCCTCTCGCCGGATGAGCTGGCCCGGTTCGTGGCCGTCCTGGCGGCCCGGGAATCCGGCCCGACGACTCCTTTCGACGCCGCCATCGGGCGGCTGCGGGACGCCAAGATCGTCCATATCACTTTGGAAGCCAGTCCGCCCGACGCGGGCGAGGCGAGCCCGGAAGCCCGCACGGCCAAGGCCTACTTCCTGGGCATCGGGATGTTGCGGGAGATCATCGACCGCCAGAAGCGCAAGGGCGGCTTCTCCATGGCCCTGGCCCGGCGTTGGATGCAGGCCATGATCCGGCATTTGAGCAACAACGAGTCTTTCTGCCTGGGCCTGGTCACGATGAAGAACGCCGAGAGCTACCACGCCAACCACGGCGTCAACGTAGCCATTCTCGCGGCCGCCCTGGGTCGGCGTCTCCATCTGCCCCGCAAGGAGCTGGCCGAGCTGGGCATCTCGGCGCTTTTGCACGATCTCGGCACGCTCGAAGTCTCGGCGACCCTCCTGGACAAGCCGTCCGCGCTGACCGAGGACGAGCGGACGCAGCTGGACAAGGAGGCCTTTCAGGGAACACAGAAGCTCATCCCCCTGCAGAGCGGCCAGCCGCTTCCGGTCAAGGCCCTCGAGGTCGCCCTGGAGCATCGTCTGCTCATGGATCAATCCAACCGCAAGTCGGGGGCCGCGGGCCGCTCGATCCACCTGTTCAGCCGCATCGTCCGCATCGCCGATGCCTACGACGCCCTGACCACGCGGCGCGTCTACCGGCCGAAATCCTTCGCGCCGGGAGAGGCCTTGAAGCTCATGGGCGAGAAAGGCGGGCAAGACTTTGATCCCCTCCTGCTCAAAGCCTTCGCCGCGATGATGGGCCCCTTCCCGGTCGGCTCCCTGGTCGCCCTCGACAGCGGCGAGATCGGCCTGGTCATGGAGGCCAATCCCAGTCGGGCGCTGGCCGCCCGGCCCAGGATCAAGCTCATCACGGACGCCGAAGGCCGCAAGCGAAACGGGCCGCTCGTCGAGCTGACCGAACCCGGCCCCGGAGGCAAGAAGTTCAAGCGGACGATCGTCCTGGGCCTCAACGCCGACGCCTACGGCGTTCGCCCCATAGATTATTTCCTGGCCTCGGCCCGCTGACATGGAAGCATCGTCCCCAGGCGCCCGCTGGATCGCCATGCCGAGCCCGAGGCGCTTTCGCACGCCGGGCACAATCCTGCTCGGCCGCTATCGGGGTGACTATATTCAGGCCTTCGGCGTTTATTTTTGGAAGCGTTTCGAGATCCCTTGCGGCGCCCGGCGGCTGCGAATCGAAGTCTGCGGCCTGGGTCTGTGCGAGCTCTATCTCGACGGCCGCAAGGTCGGCGATCGGGTGCTCGATCCCCCGCCCACCGATTACCGGCGACGGGCCTTGCTGACCGTGCACGACATTCCTGCGCCGGCCCAGGGACGACACGAGCTGACGGCGGCGGTCGGCAACGGGCGGCATCTTCCCGCCTTCGGCGGCGGCGATCCCAAGCTCTACGGCCGAATTCTCGCGGATGACGGAACAGGCTTCCGGGCGATCGCCATGACCGACGGGACTTGGCGGGCGGGACACGGCCCGATCCGCGAAAACGGGCTCTATTTCGGCGAGGTCTACGACGCCCGTGTCCGGCTCCGGCCGGCGGGCTGGCGGCGGGCCGTCGAGGTCGAGGGGCCGCGGCTCGAGACAGAGGCGATGCCGCCGATCCGGGTTTGCCGAACGATCGAGCCCCGGACCGTCCAGCGGCCGGAAGCGGGCCGACGAATCGTCGACTTCGGGCGCAACTTCAGCGGCTGGGTCCGCTTTACCGCGCGCGGTCCGGCCGGTTCGAAGCTCGTCATCCGGCACGCCGAGCTCCGGGCCGATTCGGGCGAGATCAACGTTTCGCCCAATCAGGGCGCGGCAGCCACGGATGTCTACGTCTTCGCGGGGCAAGGCCGGGAAAGCCACGAGCCGAGCTTCACCCAGCACGGCTTTCGCTACGCCGAATTCCGCGGGCCCGAAGAGGCGCTCAAGCGGATCAAGATCGAAGGTCGATTCGTCCACACGGACGTGGCCGAGACCGGGCGATTCGGGTGCGGCAGTTCGATCATAAGGGCCATCCACGCCAACGTCCGGCAGGGGCTGCTCTCGAATATGATGGGCCTGCCCACGGACTGTCCCCAGCGCGACGAACGGCATGGCTGGCTGGCGGACGCTCATCTGGCGGCCGAGGCCGCGATCTTGAACTTCGACATGGCCGCGTTCTACCGCAAGTTCCTGCGCGATATCCGCGACGCCCAGGACAGCCGGGGACGAATCCCGGATTTCGTGCCGGCCTACCCGGCCCGCTTGGCGCCGGCCGACCCGGCCTGGGGATCGGCCTATGTCACCCTGGCTTGGCTTCTCTACTGGTATTACGGCGACACGGCCGTCCTGGAAGAGCATTTCGACGGTCTAGTCCGATACGTGGAATTTTTAGCCCGCAGCGCCCGCGGCCATATCATCGAAGGCTTGGGCAAATACGGAGACTGGTGCCCGCCGGGAAGCATCGCGCCTAAAAAGACACCCTTGGCCTTGACGTCGACTTGGTCCTACGCCCACGACACGATGATCCTGGCCCGCATCGCGGCCCGGTTGGGCCGCAAGGCCGACGCCGCCCGGCTCGAAAAGCGGGCGACCGCGATCACGACAGCCTTCAACAAAAGATTTCTTCATGACGGCCAATACGAGGTGCCGCGATCGAGCCCGATCGATCGCTTCGCCGGACAGACATCCAACGCCTTGCCGCTATGGCTGGGGATGGTGCCGTCCGAAGCGAAGACCCGCGTGTTTTCCGCCCTGATCAAGGCCGTGACGGAGGATCAGGACTACCATCTCGACACGGGCATCCTCGGGACGCGCTATTTGCTCGAAGTTTTAAGCCGTGGCGGCCGCGGCGACGCGGCTTTCCGCGTCGTTTCCCAAACAAGCTATCCAGGCTGGGGCTATATGATCCGGGAGGGCGCGACGACCCTCTGGGAGCGCTGGGAGAAGATTACGAGCGGCGGCATGAACTCGCACAACCATGTCATGCTGGCGAGTGTGGATGCCTGGCTATATAAATTCCTGGCCGGCATTCGTTGCACCGCCCCGGGCTGGCGCCGGGCCGTCATCGAACCGCCGAACCTCGAAGGCTGCCGGTCGGCGCGGGCTTCGGTCGCAGCCGGAGGCGGGACGCTTGCGGCGGTTTGGACGAGACGCAAGGACGAATTTACGATAGATGTCCGCGTTCCCGCCGGGACACAGGCCGAAGTGAGGATCCCTCTGCTCTCGGCTCGCTCCATCGTCGAGAATGAAAGCGGGCTGGTCTGGGACGGCCGACGGAACAAACCCGGCCGAGCCGGGGGCGGCGCCGTCCGCCGCGGGGATCGCCTGGTGCTGACGATTCAGGACGAAGCGCGCCGCCTCCGCGTAAAAAAATAGGGGGACAGTATACGTAAATCCCTATTTGTGAGATCATCTCCCATCTCCGGAAGATGAACGCGGATGGGGGTATCGGCCAACGGCGAAATCGCGAGGCCGGCGCCTTTTTCCATAGTTCTCTGAGGGAAGCCAACGGCCGCCGAGGGCTGTTTGAGCACGCGATGATCCAACGGAATCGAAAGGGAGTGGGAGGGCAAGAAGACCGAGTGATCTGGAATGCGCAGTTCCGAGGCGCCGAAGAGAACTGTGGGAAAAGGCGAGAAGAGGCCGAAGCCGCCGGGACGATACCCCTAGCCGCGTTTCCCGGAGTTGGGAGATGAACCTGCTTATTTGGCTTCATCAGATTAAAAACAGCAGGGCTATGGCCAACGATTAAAGGGAAATTGGGATTTACGTATACTGTCCCCCTATTCTTTTGCGTGCTTGCAAAGTCCGCCCGCTTTATATATAATGATTATTGAATATATCAAGGAGAATTTCATGGAGCTTCTCAATAAAGACGTCCGCGAAGCGACAAAGAAACGATTCGAGGAAATGACCGGTCGGGTCAAGATCATCCATTTCACCCAAGAGCCGTCCCGACTCGTTCTGCTCAACGCCCGGCAAAACCAGGACTGCGTCTTCTGCAAGGAGACCAAACAGCTTCTCCAAGAGGTCGCAGACCTGTCGGACAAGATCGATTTCCAGGTCTTCGACTTCAAGGCGGACAAGGAGACGGCAGCCGCCTACGGCATCGAACGGATCCCGGCCACCATCATCATGGGCGATGAAGATTACGGCATTCGCATCTTCGGCATCCCCTCGGGTTACGAATATCAAACCCTGATCGACGACATCGTCGACGTCTCGCTCCGCCTATCCGGCCTCTCTGAAGCGACCAAACAGGCCCTCAAATCGGTCGACAGGGATATCCGGATCCAAGTTTTCGTCACTCCGACCTGCCCCTACTGCGGGATTGCGGTCCGGCTGGCCCACCAGTTCGCCATCGAATCGCCGCGGATCAAGGGCGAGATGATCGAATCGACCGAGTTCCCTGAGCTGTCGGACAAATATAGGGTCCTCGGCGTTCCGAAAACCATCGTCAACGAGACCATCCAGTTCGAGGGGGCAGTGCCCGAGGAAGTATTCCTTGAAAACGTCCTCAAAGCCCTGGCGCCCGCCGAGGCCAAATAGGTTTCGACTCGATATGTATCGATATATCTTATCAATGGCGGACAAATTTCTAGGCGGCGAAAAAAGACGCTTTCGCATGTAATTCCAACGGATTGAAGCGGGCATTTCGCGGTCATCCGGTCGTTTTCAATTGACATCATTCCAATCGGTGTTATAATAATCCGACTTACATGGCTATCCTAAAGAAAAAAAAGGAAAACCGGGTTTGTGTCATCGGTCTGGATGGGGTTCCGCATAGCCTCCTCCTCGACCTGGCCAAAAAAGGGGTAATGTCGACGGTCGGCCGGATCATCGATGCCGGCCACCTGCATCAGATGAAGGCCAGCCTGCCGGAAATCTCCGCCGTCAGTTGGACCAACTTCATGACGGGGACCAACTCGGGCACCCACGGAATCTTCGGCTTCACCGATCTGAAGCCGAAGTCGTACGAGCTGCGCTTCCCCAATTACGCCGACGTCAAGGCACCCGTCTTCTGGGACGAGCTGGGCAAGCGAGGCAAGAGGTGCGTCATCATCAACCAGCCTTCAACCTACCCGGCGCGCCCGCTCAACGGGGTCATGATTTCCGGGTTCGTGGCCATCGACTTGGGCAAGGCCGTCTTCCCGCCCGAGATCAAAGTCCCCTTGGAGCAGTCGGGCTATCAGATCGACATCGACACACTCAAAGCCCGCGAAAACCACGGCTTCCTCTGGCAGGAGCTGATCAAGACCATGATGGGCCGCCAGAAGGCCCTGAACATGTTCTGGGAAGAGCCTTGGGATTATTTCGAGTTCGTCATCACCGGGACGGACCGCCTGCATCACTACCTCTGGCCGGCCGTGGTCAATCCGGACCACCCCCACCACCAGAACGTCCTTGAGTATTACCGCCAAATCGACCGGGTCATCAACAAGATCTACAGCACGTTCCGCAAGACCCCGGGCGACGACGAAAACATTTTCTTCCTCTCCGATCACGGCTTCTGCGCCATCCACCAGGAGGTCTACCTGAACGCCTGGCTGGAGAAGGAGCGCTTCCTCAAGTACGCCAAGAACCAGCCGATCGGCCTGGAGGATATCTCGCCCAAAGCGGTCGCTTTCGCCCTCGACCCCAACCGCATCTACCTCCACTACCGCGAACGCTACCCCAACGGCCAGGTCAAGCTCAGCGAGGCCAAGCCGATCAAGGAGCAGATCGTCCATAAGCTTAAAAAGCTTGAATTCCAAGGCCGCAAGGTCGTCCGCGAAGTGTATTACGCCAAGGACATCTATTCCGGCCCCCTGGTCGGCAAAGGCCCCGATCTGATCGTCGTCTCCGAGCCCGGTTTCGACATGAAGGGCTCGGTCAAGAAGAAAGAGATCTTCGGCCGCACGCCCGGGCTGCACGGCATGCACACCTGGGACGATGCGTTTTTCTTGTCCAAATCGGACTTCGGCGCCTCGTTGGCCATCCAGGACACGGCCAAGATCATCATGGACCGATTCTGATGCCCCGCCGCCGCCATAAGTTCTTCCTGGCGGCCGCAGTCCTGCTGGCTCTGGGGCTCCCCCTCTCCGCCTATATCGGCCCCGGCGCCGGGTTCGCCTTCCTCTCGTCCTTCCTGGTCCTGTTTCTGACCTTCATCCTGGCGATCTTCTCTTTCCTGTCCTGGCCGTTCCGCCTTCTCTGGCGGCTTATCCGCGGCGGCAAGGCCTATAAAAACAGCCAAGTGGACCAGGTCGTGGTCGTCGGCCTGGACGGCATGGCCCCCGAGCTGGCGGAAAAATGGATGGCCGAGGGCAAGCTCCCCAATCTGGCCAAGCTGAAGACCGAGGGCTTCTACGGACGCCTCCAAACGACGACGCCGGCCATCTCGCCGGTGGCCTGGTCGTCCTTCATGACCGGCGCCAACCCGTCCAAGCACAACATCTACGACTTTCTAAGCCGCGACCCGCGGACCTATCTGCCCGACCTCTCCTCGGCCCGCATCGGCCCGCCCAAGCGAACCCTCAAGCTGGGCCGGTATCGTGTGCCGCTCTCCAAGCCGGTCATCCAGGGCTTGCGCCGGAGCGTCCCGTTCTGGAAGATCCTGGGCGAGAACGGCGTCTTTTCTACCGTCCTCCGGGTACCGCTGACCTTTCCGGCCGAAAAATTCAAGGGGCACCTGCTGTCCGGCATGTGCGCCCCCGACCTCAAGGGCAGCCAGGGAACCTTCGCCTTCTACACCAGCGACCCGGCCAAGATCGGCAAGCGCGAAGGCGGCGTCTTCTTCCCGGTCGAAGTCCGCGACGGCCGGGTCGAGACATTCCTCTCCGGGCCCGAGAATACGATGCTCGAAAAGCCGGTCGAGATCCGCCTGCCGATGCGGATCAAGCTGGACCGGGCCAAGGGCGAAGCGGCGTTAGAGGTATCCGGGCAGAAGTTCAAGCTCGAGAAGGGCGAGTTCTCCCCTTGGATCCGGCTGACCTTCAAGGCCGGGCTGGGGATCAAGATCCGGGGCATCGCCCGCTTCCTCGTCTCCCAGATCGAGCCCCACTTCGAGATGTACGTAACCCCGCTAAACATCGACCCCGAGAAGCCGGCCCTGCCGATCTCCCATCCGCTCATCTACTCGGTCTATCTGGCCAAGCTCCTGGGGAGCTTTATCACCCTGGGCGAAGCCAACGACACTTGGGCCCTCAACGAGGGCGCCCTGTCCGAGCGCGACTTCCTCACCCTGACCTACGCCAACCACATGGAATGGGAGCGGATGTTCTTCAACGCCATCGCCAAGACCCGGCGCGGCTTCGCCATGTGCGTCTTCGAGACGACCGACAGCCTGTCCCACATGTTCTGGCGCTACCTCGACAAAGACCACCCCGCCCTCAAGGCCGGCCCGGCCGAGATGAGCGCCCAGGTCATGGAAGATCTCTTCGTCCGGATGGATGAGATGATCGGCCGGGTCCGGGCGGCCATGAGCCCGCGAAGCGCCCTGTTCGTCATGTCCGACCACGGCTTCAAGCCCTTCCGCCGCGGCGTCAACCTCAACACCTGGCTGCTTCGGAACGGCTACCTGGCTCTAAAGGAAGGCGCCGACGGGCGGGAGGAATGGTTCAAGGGCGTGGATTGGTCGCGGACCAAAGCCTACGCCCTCGGCCTGGGCGGAGTCTACATCAACCAGAAAGGCCGCGAGGCCCAGGGCATCGTGGCCCCGGGTACTGAGGCCAAGGCCCTGCGGCTCGAGCTGCAAACCAAGCTGACCCGGCTTAAAGACGGCGAAAAAGGCGAAACCGCGATCAACCGCGCTTTCGACCGGGACGAGATCTACGGCGGTCCTTACAAAGACAACGCGCCCGACCTCATCATCGGCTATAACACGGGTTACCGGGCCTCCTGGGAATCGGTGACGGGTGTCGTCACCCCCAATGTCTTCTCCGACAACCTCAAGTGCTGGAGCGGCGACCACTGCATCGATCCGGCCTGCGTGCCGGGAGTCCTGTTCTCAAACCTCAAGCTTGCGGCGGGCTCGCCGTCGATCATGGACGTGGCCCCGACCGTGCTGGAGCTTTTCGGCCTGCCCACTCCGGCCCACATGGACGGCCAGTCCCTCCTGGCCGAGACAAAACCGGCCGCCCCCGCCAAGCCGCTCTCTAAGGGCAAGAAGCCAAAGAAGTGAGACGATGAATAGACGCCAGTTCATCCGCTCGACCGCCGGGGCCGCCTCCCTGATGGCCCTATCCGGCAAGCCGGGCCTCGCGGCGCCGCTGCGGACCGCCGGCCGGAAAGCCACCCGCAAGAAGATTCTGGTCCTGGGCTTCGACGGCATGGACCCCCACATGACCCGGCAATGGATGGAGGCCGGGATCCTGCCGACCTTCCGCAAGCTGGCCGCCCAGGGCGGCTTCCGCCCGCTGCGGACGAGCATCCCGCCGCAGAGCCCGGTGGCCTGGTCCAACTTCATCGCCGGAACCAACCCGGGCGGACACGGCATCTTCGACTTCATCCACCGCGACCCGAAAACCTACATCCCGCTCTTCTCCGCATCCTCCATCGAAGGCGCGGCCAAGACTCTGCGGCTGGGCCGATGGCTGCTGCCGATCAAGAGCGGTGAGGTTCGGAACCTCCGCCAGGGCCGGGCCTTCTGGCAGGTCCTGGAGGATCACGACGTTCCCTCCACGATCTTCAAGATGCCGGCCAACTATCCTCCCGTCCCCTCCCGCCAGCGGACGCTCTCCGGCATGGGCACGCCCGACATCCTCGGGGATTACGGTACCTGCAACTACTATACGACCGAGGCCAAAGCCGTTAACCTGGACTTGGGCGGAGCGCGGGTGCACGAGGTCTACGTCATCGGCAACCGGGTGGATGCCAAGCTGCCCGGCCCGGCCAACTCCTTCAAGGTGGGCGCGCCGGAATCGGCCGTCGACTTCAAGGTCTACCTCGACCCCGTCCACGCGGTGGCCAAAATCGTCCTGCCGGACCAGGAGTTCATCCTCCGAGAGAAGGAGTGGAGCGGCTGGAAGCGCGTCCGCTATCCCCTCATCCCGACCCAGAGTGTCAGCGGCATCTGCATGTTCTTGCTCAAGGAAGTCCGGCCGCATTTCAAGCTCTATGTGACGCCCGTCAACATCGACCCGGCCGACCCGGCCCTGCCGATCTCCACCCCGGACGGGTACGCTCCGGAGCTCGAAAAAAAGTTCGGCCCGTTCTTCACCAAAGGCCTCCCCGCCGATACCAGCGCCCTGGACAACGACCTCCTGGACGAAGCCGAGTTCCTGGCCCAGGACGAAATGATCCTCGAAGAAAGCCGGGCCATGCTCGACGACGAGCTCGGCCGGTTCGATTCGGGCCTGCTCTTCTTTTATATCTCCAGCACCGACCAGCGCCAGCATATGTTCTGGCGGCTGATGGACGACAAGCATCCGGCCTACGACCCTAAGCTGGCGGCGGCCTTCGGCGACACCATCCGCAAGACCTACCAGCAGGCCGACGCCGTCCTGGCCCAAGCCCTGGCCCGGATCGACAAGGACACCATCGTCCTGGTCATGTCCGACCACGGCTTCAACCCCTACTACCGCAGCTTCAACCTCAACACCTGGCTCAAGCAGGCCGGTTACCATCGGTTCGGCAACGAGTTCAAGCAGGAGGAGCTGGAGATGGCCTTCCCCAGCACCGACTGGTCACGGACCAAAGCCTATGGGCTGGGCCTCAATGCCCTCTACCTCAACCAGCGCGGGCGCGAGGGCGAGGGCATCGTGGCGCCGGGAGCCGAAAGCGAGGCCCTGGTGGATGAGATCTGCCGGCGGCTCGAAGAGTTCAAGGACCCCAAGACGGGCCAGAACGTCGTCCTCAAGGCCTACCGGGCCAAGGACGTCTACCAGGGTCCCGCCGCCGTCTCCGCCCCCGACATCATCCTGGGCTTTAACCGGGGCTACCGGATTTCGTTCCAATCTCCGCTCGGCCGCATTCCCCGCGAGGTCCTCGAGGACAACACCGCCAAGTGGAGCGGCGATCACATGGGCGCGGCCGAGACATTGCCGGGCATTTTGCTCTCGAACCAGCCCGTGCAGGCGGAGTCGCCCGCCCTCTACGACCTGACCGCCACGATTGCCGACGTCTTCGAGGCCGAGAAGCCCAAGGATTACATCGGCCGCTCGATATTCTGAGAGGAGTCCCATGGCCAGCGAAAAGATCAAGCTCGACAAGGACCTGATGGACCGGGTCCGCAAGTTCGCCGCGATGGCCGGCTATTCCTCGGCTGAGGAGTTCGTCGCCCACTGCCTGGAGAAGGAGATCGCCGGGCTGGAAACGAGCGACTCCGAGGACGAGATCAAGAAGAAGCTCAAGGGACTCGGCTACATCGGGTGAGGCGGGAGAAGAAATGATCGGCATCCTGAATGCGGCCATAAACGGGCTGTTCGACGCCCTATTCGCCGTCCTGCGCCCGCTCGGGCCGGCCGGCGCCATGGCCGCGCTCTCGCTTCTGGTGGGCCTGTTCATGCTCTTCATCTTCAAGAAAACCTCGAATCAGGCCGGCATCAGGCGGTCCAAGGACCGGATCAAGGCCCATCTTCTCGAGCTGCGCCTGTACAAGCGCGATTTCGGCCAGACCATGCGCTCCCAGGGCGGCATCCTGAAGGCCAACGGGCAGTACGTCCTTTACGCCGTCAAGCCGATGCTGGTCATGATCATCCCCATTCTTCTCGTACTCATCCAGCTCGATGCCCGCTTCGGGGCCCGCGCCTTGCGGCCCGGCGAGACGGCTCTGGTCAAGGTCAAGGTCGACGCCTCGGTCGCGTTGGGGGACGCGGAACCCGTCCTGGAGACTCCTGCGGGGATCGTCGTGGAAACGCCGCCCCTGCGGATCGAGGAGGAGCACGAGGTCGACTGGCGCATCCGGGCCGCGGCGGCGGGACGGCACGAGATGACGGTCCGGATCGGCGGCCTGGTCGAGACGAAGGGAGTGGCGGTCGGGATCGGCGCCCCGGCCAAGATCTCGCCGCTGCGGATCCGCCGCGGCGGCCTCGACGAGCTCTTCCATCCCGGCGAAAAGCCCCTGCCGCGCGGCTCCGCCATTGCCTCGATCGAAGTAACCTATCCGGGAACGCGGCTGAATTACTTCGGCTGGCGGATGCACTGGCTGGTGGCGTTCTTCCTGCTCTCGATCGTCTTCGGCTTCGGCCTCAAGGGCCTCTTCAAAGTCGAGATCTGAGCCGGTCGGAAAAAGCCAAAAAAATCCCGCTTGTATTCCTCTTTTCTCTTGTGATATGAAAAGGGCACGTCTTTCGAGAGGAGAGGAACTCATGAAAAAAACGCTCGTTTTCGCCTGCGCCGTCCTGCTCATCCTGACCGCCGCCGCCTGCAAGGGCGGGGGCAAGTATGCCGACGTCACGAAGGTCATGAACAAGTACATCGAGGCGACCGAGAAATTCGCTACCGCGATGGAAGGCGTCAAGAGTGCGGACGACTGCGTCAAAGCCATCGAAGCCTACACGGTCGTAGCCAAGGAAGTCGGCCCCGAGCTCAAGGGCTTCGAGGCCAAGTACCCCGAGTTCAAGGACATGCAGAATCCCCCGGCCGAGCTCAAGCCGATCGTTGACCGGGCCCAAGCCGTCGCCACCAAGATGATGGGCTCGATGAGCAAGATCGCCGAGTACGCCTCCGACCCCAAGGTCCAGGCAGCCCAGGCCAAGCTGACCGAGGCCATGGGCTCGATGCGGTAAGACCGCGCCGAAGCGCGGGGTTCCGGCGATCCCGGGACCCCGCGCTTCCCTCTTTTCATCCCTGATCTCCCCCGCTCCAGCGGAGTTATTTGCCCGTCTCCCGGGCTTCCTTGACGCTCGCAATTATTTCCGATATCTTAGCCATCCCTTAGGGCGAACCTGACGGAGCCGCGGTATCGGATGCCCCGATGGCCCGCGGCCCGCAATCCCGGCCCCGAGGGGCCCCGCCGGGGAATCTATCACCGAATGGGTATTCCTAAGGGAGGAGACACCATGAGCACGCACAAGATCATTTGGACCGAGACGGACGAAGCGCCGGCGCTGGCGGCGTATTCCCTGCTTCCGATCATCCAAGGCTTCACCAAGGGGACGGGCGTCTCCGTCGAAGCGAGCGACATCTCCCTGGCCGGCCGGATCATTGCGAACTTCCCCGACTTTCTGACCGAGAGCCAGAGGATGCCCGATCATCTGGCCCAGTTGGGCGAGCTGGCTTTGACGCCGGAAGCCAACATCATCAAGCTGCCGAACATCAGCGCCTCGCTCCCCCAGCTCCAGGAGGCGATTCAAGAGCTGCAGGCGCAGGGCTTCAAGCTCCCCCCTTATCCCGAGAGCCCCAAGACCGAGGCTGAGAAAGAGATCCAGACCCGCTACGCCAAGGTCCTGGGCAGCGCCGTCAACCCCGTGCTCCGCGAGGGGAATTCGGATCGCCGGGCGCCGCTCTCGGTCAAAGCTTTCTCCAAAAAGCACCCCCACAAGCTGGGCCCCTGGAGCCCGGACAACAAGGCCCATGTCGCGCATATGACCGGGGGCGATTTCTACGGCAACGAAAAGTCCATGGTCATGGACGAGGGCGGCGACTTCCGGATCGAGCTGGCCGGCGCCGACGGCACGACGAAAGTCCTCAAGGACAAGCTGACCGCCCTGCCGGGCGAGATCCTCGACGGCACCTTCATGAGCCGCAAGGCCCTGCGCGCCTTCTACGAAGAGCAGATCGGGGAGGCCAAAGCCCAAGGTCTGCTGCTGTCGCTGCACCTGAAGGCGACGATGATGAAGATCTCGGACCCGATCATGTTCGGCCACGCCGTCTCGGTCTTCTACCGGGAAGCCCTGGACAAGCACGCCGCGACGCTGGCCGAGGTCGGGATGAACGTCAACAACGGACTGGGCGATCTCTACGCCAAGATCAAGAGCCTGCCCGAAGCCAAGCGGGCGGAGATCGAAGCCGATATCCAAGCCGTCTACGCCAAGCGGCCGGCCCTGGCCATGGTCGATTCCGACCTGGGCATCACCAACCTCCACGTTCCGAGCGACATCATCGTCGACGCCTCTATGCCCGTGGTCGTCCGCGAGTCGGGCCAGATGTGGGGCTCTGACGGCAAGCTCCACCAGACCTTGGCTATGATCCCGGACCGCTGCTACGCCACGACCTACAAGACGATCATCGAGGACTGCCGCCAACACGGCGCCTTCGACCCGGCCACCATGGGCAGCGTCCCCAACGTGGGCCTGATGGCCCAGAAGGCCGAGGAATACGGATCGCATCCGACGACCTTCGAAATCCCGACCGACGGCACGGTCCGGGTCGTCACGGCCGCGGGCCGGGTGCTGATGGAGCACCGGGTCGAAGCGGGCGACATCTGGCGGATGTCCCGGGCCAAGGACATTCCCATCCGGGACTGGGTCAAGCTGGCCGTCAAGCGGGCCCGGGCGACCGGAGCCCCGGCCGTGTTCTGGCTGGACAAGAACCGGGCCCACGACGCCCGGATGATCGCCAAGGTCGAGACATACTTGAAGTCCCACGATACGGCCGGGCTGGAGATTAAGATCCTGGCCCCGATCGAGGCGATGAAGTATTCGCTGGAGCGGATCCGCAAGGGGCTGGATACGATCTCCGTAACGGGCAACGTCCTACGCGACTACTTGACCGATCTATTCCCCATCCTCGAGATCGGGACCAGCGCCAAGATGCTGTCCATCGTGCCGCTGCTGGCCGGCGGCGGGTTGTTCGAGACGGGTGCCGGCGGCTCGGCCCCCAAGCACGTCCAACAGTTCGAAAAAGAAGGCTACCTGCGCTGGGACTCCCTGGGCGAGTTCTCGGCTTTCGCGGCCTCGCTGGAGCACTTGAGCTCCGCCTTCCATAACGACAAGGCCAAGGTCCTGGCCGACACCCTCGACCAGGCCATCGCCAAGTTCCTGGACAACAACAAATCCCCCGCCCGCAAGGTCGGCCAAATCGACAACCGGGGCAGCCATTACTATCTGGCTCTGTACTGGGCCCAAGCCCTGACCGAACAAACCAAGGACAAGGAATTGCAGGCCCGGTTTGCGGCCGTCGCCAAAGCGCTTGGAGACAACGAAGCCCGGATCGCGGCCGAGCTGATCGCGGCCCAGGGCAAGCCCGTAGACCTGGGCGGCTATTACCGGCCGGACAAGGCTAAAACGTCCCGGGCCATGCGGCCTTGCGCGGTCTTGAACGCGATCGTGGACGCGCTATAGCGTCGCGGCCTCGCAAGTGCCGGCCGATTTCGGCCCAAAGAACGCCCGCAGAGGCGAACCGGCCGGCAGCGCATCGAGCCGGCCCTGGGTATAAACGTACGCCGCTTGCGCGGTCTTCTCGATGGCTTTGAAGTCGAGGATGCCGATCCCCTTGACGGGGGGCTCCAGGCTCAGATCCGCGTCCGCCTTCACGGCGTCGGCGCTTTTACGGCACCCCGTCATGATGGTCGCCATCATGATCTCGGCCACGTTCGGGGCCAGAATCGCCTTTTTCCAAGGCAGAATCCGGCTCCAGAAAATCTTCCCCGCGGACGGGAACTCGGTGAATGCGGGACTCATGTTCTCCCGCGAGTCCACGTCCACGGTGATGACGATCCCGGCCCGCCGCCTCATGATGTCCCCTGGAAGATTGTTCATGACCCCGCCGTCGACGTGGACGGCGCCGTCATGGACGAGGGGCACCATGATCCCCGGCAGGGACGAGCTGGTCCGGGCGGCCGTCCAGAGCGGACCTTCGCTGTGCACCTTCACGTCGCAGGCGCCGAGATTGGAGGAGACGCAGAAATAACCCAGCCAGAGGTCCTCGATCCGAGCCTCGCCGTAGGCCCGGCGCGCGGCCCGGTCGATCTTGCGGCTGCGCAGGAGTGCGACCATCGGGAAGGTATAGTCGCTGAACGGCTTGCCCTTCTGAAATGTCTCCCGGCAGAGCTCGGTCAGGCGATCGGCGTCCATGCCCATGGCAATCCCGCCGCCGAGGATGGCGCCGATGCTCGCGCCCGCCACCAGGTCGACCGGAATACCCCGTTCCTCCAGGGCCCGCAGGACTCCCAGATGGGCCATCCCGCGCGCCCCGCCGCCGCCCAAGACCAACCCGACCGAACGGCGGCTGACGATCCGGGCCAGGCGGGAGAAGTCGGCCTCCAGGTCCCAGCGCAGATGCTGATGACCCGCCAAACGGCGCGCCGAAAGCCAAGCCATCGTGCCGGTCGGCAGCTCGCGGCCGTCCGGGTGGATCAGGACCAGGGTTTGCGGGGCGGCCGTAGGGTCCGCAGCGTCCCGAAGGCAGTCCTTCTCGATGCCGATGACGGCGGGGTCGTCCCCCGCCCGGGCGACGATCATAACCTGGTCGGCCCGTTTGAGGCAGCGCCGGGTCCACGGGGTGGCCTCGGCGTCCGCTTCGTAAAGAACGAAATCATGGTTGGCTTCCAGATCCTCCAGCCAAGCTAGGAGTCCGAGATGGAGAGGGTCGTCGTCGGCGGCATGGGCGATGTCCGCGGTCGCCGAGAGCTCCGCCGCGATCGTGCCGCTGGCCAGGCGGACGGCCCGATCCGAGAGAGACAAGGCGGCATGAAGCCGGCGGGCGAAATCGTCCAACGGAACCCCGGGGCCGGCGGGCACCAAGGCGATGTTGACCGCGCAGCGCCGCTCCGGCGTCCGATCCCGCTCCTTCAACCGGCTCACCAGGATTCGCATGATCGTCAGGCTGACTTCGGGATACAATTTGTTGATTTCTTCAAAATCGGCCTTGGTCAGCCGCACCAGGTCGCTGTCGCGGACGGCGCGGACGGTGGCCATCCGCTTTTCCCCGGACAGGATCGCCATCTCGCCCACGATCTCGCCCCGGAAGACCGTCCCGATCGCTTGGGCCTCCTGCTTCTCGCCGTCAGCGACGACATGCAGCAGGCCGTGGATCAAAAAGTACAGGCTGTCCGCCTCATCGCCCGCGGCGAACAGCGTCTCGCCCCGGTCCAAGTGCACCCAGGCAAAGCGCGGCTCGATGAAAGCGTACTTGTCCACGTCGATCTCCCCAAAGTAGGCGGATAGGATCTTCAGCCATTGCGTTCGGCGGAGCCGCAGCCTCACCAGATCGAGAATGCCGCTCTTGACCTCCGGATTCCGGGCTACGACGGCCGCCACGTCCTCGGCCGCCAGGCGGGCCAGCCTTGTCTTTTCCGCGGCCGCGACCGTCGCGTTGCGCCGCCCGCCCATGAGGACGGCAATCTCCCCGACCAGCGAGCCCGGCCCCATCCGGCCGACGACGAGCGGGGCGCACCCGGCATCCTCCCGGGAGGCGAGCAGCAGGCCGGATTGGACGATATAGATGGCATCGGCGGCGTCGCCCTGCCGAAACAGAACGTGCCCGGCCTCGAGATCGATCCAGACGATCGATTTGGCCATGTCCTCAAGCGCCCGATCACCGAATCCCTCGTACAGCTTCAGGAATTCGATGTTCGCGCGGAGGACTTCGGCGGAGGGAAGGCTTTCGTTATGGATGGGATGCTCCTTTCGCCGCGGGTCTCGGCTCAGCCGATCCCGAGCGCTTTCATCTTATTGAACAGGGTCTTGCGGCTGATCCCCAGGCGCTGGGCGGCCAGGGTGCGGTTGCCGCCGGCTTCCTGAAGGGCCTTCTCGATCAAAGCCCTGGCCGTGCTGTCGGCCGCCGTATGAGCCGCATCCAGGAGCGACCCGGCGGTTGCGTCGGAATCCCCGTGCGGCGGGCCTTCGGCCTCATCGCGCCCGCGGAAGCCGGCGCCGCGGATGCGGGCCGGCAAAATCGAAACATCCAGCCGGTCTCCCTCCGCGTGGACCATGGCTTCATAGATCACGTTCTCCAGCTCGCGAACGTTGCCGGGCCAGGCATAGTCCATGAGCGCGTCCAGAAAGTCCGGCGAAAGCGCCTGGATCTCCTTGCGGAGCTCTTTCCCGTACTTCCGCAGAAAGTGCTCGCTCAGAAGCGGGATGTCCTCCGCCCGCTCGCGCAGCGGCGGCAGACGAAGCGAGAGCACGGCCAGCCGGAAATAGAGGTCCTCCCGGAAGGCGCCCTTGCGGACCTCGCTTTCCAGATCCTTGTTGGTGGCCGCGATGACCCGGACATCGACCGGGATGGTCCGCGTACCGCCGACCTTGACGATCTCGCGCTCGCCCAGGGCCCGCAGAAGCTTGACCTGGGCCTCCAGCGGCAGCTCGCCGATCTCGTCCAGGAAGATCGTCCCCCGCTGGGCCATCTCGAACTTGCCCGTCGACTCCGTCTTGGCGTCGGTGAAAGCGCCCTTGCTGTGGCCGAAGAACTCGGACTCGATGAGGTCGCGCGGGATGGCCCCGCAGTTGACCACGACGAACGGCCCCTCGCGGCGCGGGCCGGCAAAGTGGAGGGCCCGGGCGACCAGCTCCTTGCCGGTGCCGCTCTCGCCCGTCAGAAGGAGGGTGCCGTCGACCCGGGCGATGCGGTCCATCATCTGGAAGATGGAGTTCATCCGGGCGCTCGTGCCGACGATCTCGGTGAAGCGGTAGCGGGAGCTCAATTCGGCCCGCAACCCCTCGACCTCGGCCTCCAGGCGCTTGACCTCGAGAGCCCGCTCGATAAGCAGGAACAGCTCTTCGTTGTCGACTGGTTTTTCCAGGTAGGCGTAGGCGCCGCGCTTGGTGGCTTCGACCGCGTTGCGGATCGTCCCGAAGGCGGTGATGACGATGACCCGGCAGGAGGGCAACCGCTCCCGGACGCCGGCCAGGACATCCAAGCCCGACATGTCCGGCAGGTTCATGTCCAGGAGCAGAACGTCCGGGACAAAAGTCAGGGCCCGGGCCAGGCCTTCCCGACCGTTGGCGGCGCTTTCGACGGCGAAGCCCTGCTCGGCCAGCAGGAGGGAGAAGATGTCGCGGATATTTTGTTCGTCGTCGACGATAAGAATTTTAAATTTCACGGCCCCTCGCTTCAATCCAGCGGCAGGTGGATGAGAATGGTCGTCCCCTGGCCGGCCCGGCTCTTGACCTCGATGTCGCCCCCGTGAGACTTGACGATATTGTAGCAGATTGAGAGCCCCAGCCCGGTCCCGCTTTTTTTCGTCGTGAAGAAGGGGTCGAAGATGCGGTCCAGGTTCTCTTCGGGAATGCCCTCGCCCGTATCGATCACGGAAACCAGGACCTTCCGGACCGGCTTGACGGCCGCCTCGACCCGCAGCTCGCCGCCCCCCGGCATGGCCTGGATAGCGTTCAGGAGGATGTTGAGGAAGAGCTGCTTGAGCTGGGAGCGATCGCCCTGGACGAATAGAGGCTCGGCCCCAAACTCGCGCCGCGCGACGACGCCTTTGGCCCGAGCTTGGAAGGAGACGAGATTCAGGCTTTCGTCGAGCGTTTCGCGCAGGTCGTGGCGCTCGCGAACGATCTCGGTAGGCCTGGAAAAGGCCAGCAGAGCCGAGACGATGTCGTTGATGCGGGCGGTCTCCTGCAGGGCGGCGCCGAGGAGCTTGCGGGTCGCCTCGTCGGGGTTCTTGGCTTCCAGGTACTGGAGCGAGGAGCGGATCGCGGTCAGAGGGTTGCGGATCTCGTGGGCGGCGCCCGCGGCCAGCTCGCCCACGGTGGCCAGCCGGTCGGCGCGCGACATGCGGCGGAAGCGCTCGCGCTGCTCCTTGAACAGCAGCGCGTTTTCCAGGGCGATCCCGGCCTGGGGCAGAAGGGCCCGGATGAAGGAGACTTCCAGCCGGGTGAACGACTCGCCCTTCGGTTTAGCGCCCACGAGGAGGATGCCGATCAGCCGGTTCATCGAGATCAGCGGGAAAGCAATCTCGATGCCCAGGGCGGCCAGCGTCCCGGCCTCCTTGGGCGTCAGATAGTCCTCCAGGCCGGGCCGGCGGGCCAGCTCGAGATGAGTCTCGTTGACTTTGAGCCATTTGGCCAGCCGGGAGTCGCGGGGGAAGACGGCCGTCCGGCTTTCGTCCTCCCCGACGCCGACGGTGGCGGCGGGGACGAAGCGGCCGCTGTCCCCGTCGTGGACAAGCAGGATCAGCTTGGGCCCGGCGCAGACCTCCTTGATCTTGCCCAGGAAGTTGCGGGCGATCTGGTCGTAGTCCTCGATCAGGTTGACGCCGGCTTCGAACTCGCGGAAGACGAGCAGCGGCAGCTTCTCGTCGCGGCGGCGGCCGGGTCGAAGGGCGGCAAGGATCCTCTTCAGGGCCATGGGGGCATTATATCAATTCATTGAATTCCCAGACACAT
>JAPKZJ010000087.1 GCA_026393855.1 Candidatus Aminicenantes bacterium | reverse complement strand
GTGGATCGGGGTGTGGTCAAGGTGGGCGACGAGATCGAGATCGTCGGGTTCGCCGAGACGCGCAAGTCGATCGTCACGGGGGTGGAGATGTTCCGGAAGCTGTTGGACCAGGCTCAGGCCGGGGACAACATCGGGTGCCTGCTGCGGGGCATCGGCAAGACCGATGTCGAGCGGGGCCAGGTGCTGGCCAAGCCGGGCTCGATCACGCCGCACCACAAGTTCAACGCCACCGTGGTCGCGCTGACCAAGGAAGAGGGCGGGCGGCACACGCCGTTCTTCACGGGCTACCGGCCGCAGTTCTTCTTCCGGACGACGGACGTGACGGGCGACGCCAAGCTGCCCGCCGGCGTCGAAATGGTCATGCCGGGCGACAACGTGAACCTGGAGATCACCCTGATCTCGGACGTGGCCATGGAGAAGGGGCTGCGGTTCGCCATCCGCGAGGGCGGACGAACCGTCGGCGCCGGCACGGTCACGGAGATCCTGGAGTAGGATGGACGAAACCCAAGGGGTCCACGAACCAAGTATGTGGCCCCGCTGAAATACATCAAGGAAAGTGGCCATGGAGAAAATCAGAATCCGCCTCAAGTCGTTCGACCATCGGCTGCTGGACCAGTCGGTCAAGGATATCGTGGTCAAGGCCAAGCGGACGGGCGCCCATATCTCGGGCCCCATCCCGCTGCCGACCCGGATCCACCGCTTCTGCGTCCTGCGCTCGCCGCACGTCGACAAGAAGTCGCGCGAGCATTTCGAGATGCGCGTGCACAAACGGCTGATCGACATCAGCGAGTACAACAACGAGACGATCGAGGAGCTCCAGAAGCTGGACCTCCCGGCCGGGATCGACGTCGAGATCCAGGCCTTCGGCACCGGAGAGTAAGCGATGGTCGACGGATTGATCGGCAAGAAAGTGGGCATGACCCAGGCCTTCGACGCCGCGGGGAACGCCGTTCCCCTGACGGTGATCCTGGCCGGGCCGTGCACGGTGATCCAAAGGAAGACCAAGGCCAAGGACGGCTACGACGCCCTCCAGATGGGCCTGGTCGAGGCCAAGCCGGCCCGCAAGCCCTCCAAGGCTCTGCAGGGCCATTTCCTGAAGTCCGGCTCTCCGGTCCTTCGCGTCCTGCGGGAGTTTCCCGTCAAGGGCGAGGCCAAGGAAGGCGATCAGGTCTTCTGCGACATGTTCGAAGCCGGCCAGAAAGTCCACGTCACGGGCGTCAGCAAGGGCAAGGGCTTCCAGGGCGTCGTTAAGCGGCATCATTTCAAAGGCGGCGGCGGGGCCCACGGCTCGATGTTCCACCGGGCGCCCGGATCGATCGGCGCCTCTTCCTACCCCTCCCGGGTCGTCAAAGGCCTGCGGATGGGCGGTCGGATGGGCGCCGACAAGGTAACGGTCCGCAACCTGCGGATCTTCGAGACCGACCGGGCCAACAACCTCCTGATGATCGAGGGGGCGGTGCCCGGGGCCAACGGAACGTACGTCGTGATCGTCAAGGCCTAAGCGAGAATCCCATGGCCAAAACCAACGTACTGGACCACAAAGGCAACATCAAGGCGGAGCTGGAGCTCCCGGCCGGGGTCTTCGAGGCCCCGATTCACCAGCACCTGATCTACGAGGCGGTGGTGACCCATTTGACCAACCAGCGCCGCGGCACCGTCTCGACCAAGACCCGGGCCGAAGTCAGCGGCTCCAACCGCAAGCCCTGGCGGCAGAAGGGCACGGGCCGGGCTCGGGCCGGCGCCACCCGCAGCCCCATCTGGCGGAAGGGCGGCACCACTTTCGGCCCGCGGCCGAAGGACTACGACGTCCGGCTGCCCAAGGCGGCCAAGTCCCAGGCCCTGCGCTCGGCCCTGGCGGCCAAGATGGCCGACGGCCGGTTCCTCATCGTCGAGGATCTCAAGCTGGCCACGGCCAAGACCAAGGAAGCCGCCGCCCTGCTCCTGGGGCTCAAGGTCGGATCGGCCCTGGTCGTCGACGTCCGCGAGAACGCGGCCCTCTTCGCCGCGACGCGGAACATCCCCAAGGTCAAGGCCGTCGACTGGCGGACCGTGAACACGCACGACGTCCTAGCCTTCCCCTGGCTGGTTTTGAGCCGGCAGGCTTTCGAGTTCCTCGTGGAGAGATGGAAATGAGCATGGACCCCACCAAGATCATCCTGCGGCCCGTGATCACCGAAAAGAGCACGACCCTGCGGGACAAGCACCGCGAAGTCTGCTTCGAGGTGACCCTGGGCGCCAACAAGTCCGAGATCAAGAAGGCCGTCGAGCAGCTCTTCAAGGTCAAGGTCGAAAGCGTCCACACCCAGATCAAGGGCGGCAAGGAGCGCCGGGTCGGCCGCAGTTCCGGCCACACCAAGGATTGGAAGAAAGCCATCGTCCGGCTGAAGGCCGGCGAGAAAATGATCGAATACTTCGAGGCGATGTAACATGGGCATCAAAACCTTCCGGCCTCTCACCGCGGGGCTCCGCCATCGGACGACCCTGACCTACGAGGAGCTGACGGGCGACCGGCCGCACAAGCCGCTCCTCGAGCCCCGGCCCAAGTCCGGCGGCCGCAACAACAAGGGCCACCTGTCGACCCGCCATCGCGGCGGCGGCAACAAGCGCATGTACCGGCAGATCGACTTCAAGCGCGACAAGCTGGAGATCCCCGGTGTCGTCGAGACCATGGAGTACGACCCCAACCGCTCCGCTTTCATCGCCCTGATCAAGTACAAGGACGGCGAGAAGCGCTACATCCTGGCCCCCAAGGACCTCAAGCCCGGGCAGGCCGTCCTGGCCTCGGACGGGGTCGTCGACATCGTCCCCGGCAACGCCACCCGGCTGCGCCACATCCCCCTGGGCACGCTCATCCACAACATCGAGCTGCACAAGAACGCCGGCGGCCAGATGTGCCGGACGGCCGGCGCCGGGGCCCAGATCCTGGCCAAAGAGGGCGATTTCGCCCAGGTTCGGCTGCCCTCCAGCGAGATCCGCAAGATCGGGCTGGACTGCCGGGCCAGCATCGGCCAGGTCGGCAACCTCGACCACCAGAACGTCAGCATCGGCAAGGCCGGGCGGACCCGGTGGCGCGGCTGGCGGCCCCACGTCCGGGGCACGGCCATGAACCCGATCGACCACCCGCATGGCGGCGGCGAGGGCAAGGCCAAGGGCGGACGGCACCCGGTGTCGCCCGAGGGCATCCCGACCAAGGGCTTCAAGACTCGCCGCAACAAGCGGACCCGGGTCTTTATCGTCAGACGGAGGAACAAGTAATCATGGGCCGTTCGCTGAAAAAAGGACCCTTCATCGATGCGCATCTCGCGGCCAAGGTTTCGGCCATGACCGGCGAGACGGCGAAGCGCACCGTCATCAAGACCTGGTCGCGCCGCTCGGTCGTCATCCCCGAGATGGTCGGCTTGACCATCGCTGTCCACAACGGCCGCAAGTTCATCCCGGTCTTCGTCACCGAGAACATGGTCGGCCACCGGCTGGGCGAGTTCTCCCCGACCCGGACCTTCAGGGGCCACACCTCGAAGGCGGCCAAAGCCGTGAAAGTGGGGAAGTGACATGGACGCCCCGGTCTACCTGTCGCACGCCGTGACCCGGCACGTCCGGGTCTCGGCCCAGAAGACCCGGCTGGTCGCCGACCAGATCCGGGAACGGCTCGTCGGCGAGGCCCTGACCATCCTCCGATTCACGGCCAAGAAGAAGCCCGCCCTGGTCGTCGAGAAGACCCTGCGGTCGGCCATCGCCAACGCCCAACAGAAATCCCCCGGACTGGACGTCGACACCCTGGTCGTGGCCGATATCCACATCGACCAAGGCCCGTCTTGGAAGCGGATCCGCCCGGCGCCCATGGGCCGGGCCTACCGGGTCCTCAAGCGAACCAGTCACGTCCACGTCTATCTCCAAGAACGGAAAGGGAAGTAAGCCATGGGACAGAAAACACATCCGCACGGTTTCCGGCTGGGATTCAACAAACAGTGGAGTTCCCGCTGGTTCGCCCATGGCCCGGAATACGCCCGCTTGATCCACGAAGACCTTAAGATGAAGAAGGACGTGAAGGAAAAATACTTTCACGCCGGCATTGCCGAGGTGGCCGTGGAGCGGGTCGGACCCAAGGTCCGGGTCCTCGTCCACACCGCCCGGCCGGGCATCATCATCGGCCGCGGCGGCAAGGAGATCGAGGGGCTGAAGATTTTTCTGGAAAAGATCTGCAAGAAGGAAGTCTACGTCGATATCCGCGAAATCGATAAGGCCGAGCTCAACTCGCTGCTGGTGGCCGAAGGCATCGCCGTCCAGCTGGAGAAACGGATCGCCTACCGGCGGGCCATGCGCAAGGCCGTCGAGTCGGCCCTCCGCCAAGGCGCCAAGGGCATCAAGATCATGTGCTCCGGCCGGTTGGGCGGAGTTGAGATCGCCCGCACCGAGTGGTATCTGCGCGGCCAGCTGCCGCTGCAGACGCTCAGGGCCGACATCGACTACGGGTTCACCGAAGCCTTCACCACCTACGGCCAGATCGGCATCAAGGTCTGGATCTACAAAGGCGATGTGGAGAAGGCCAAGATGACCTCGCAGGTCGCGGAGGTTGAGGAGATCTGACCATGTTGATGCCGAAGAAAGTCAAGTACCGCAAGACCTCCCGGGGCCGCATGCGGGGCAAAGCCCAACGCGCCGCGACGCTGTCGTTCGGCGAGTACGGCCTGCAGGCCCTGGAGTGCGGCTGGGTCACGGCCCGCCAGCTCGAGGCCGGCCGCATCACCATCAGCCGGTTCATGAAGCGGCGCGGCAAGCTGTGGCTGCGGGCCTTCCCCTGGAAGTCCGTGACCAAGAAGCCCGTCGAGGTCCGGATGGGCAAGGGCAAGGGCGACCCCGAGTTTTGGGTCGACGTCGTCAAGCCGGGCCGCGTCCTGTTCGAGTTGGAAGGCGTGACCGAGGAAGTGGCCCGCGAGGCCATGCGCCTGGCCGCCCAGAAGCTGCCCGTTCTGACCCGGTTCATCTCCCGCGAGAATCGAGAATTGCGATGAAAGCCGACGAACTCCGCGAATTGGCCACGGATGAGCTCGAGCGCAAGAAGGCCGAGCTCAAGGACCAGTTGTTCAAGCTCCGTTTCCAGAACGAGCTCGGCCAGCTGGAGAACTTCGCCAAGATGAGCTCCCTGCGCAAGGACATCGCCCGCATCGAGACGATCCTGCAGGAGGACAAGGCGAAGGGAAGGACGGCAACCCCATGACAAACACGGCGCCCTCGCGCAAGACGACCAAGGTCGGGATGGTCGTGGCCAAGAAGATGGCCAAGACCGTCACGGTCCGGGTGGAGCGGCAAGTCCGCCACCCGCTGTACAAGAAGATCGTCCGCCAGCGCAGGAACTTCCTGGCCCATGACGAGCTGGAAGCCTGCAAGGTCGGCGACAAGGTCCGCATCATCGAGACCCGGCCCATCAGCAAGCTGAAGCGCTGGCGGGTGGTCGGGATCCTGGGGGCGGACGCCACGGCCACGGCCAGCGAGATCGTCGAGACGACCCTCGTCGGGACGCCTGCGGCCGAGACGCCGGCCGCCGAGACCAAAGCCGACGAGACCCCGGCTGAGGAGAGCAAGCCATGATCCAGCAGTATACCCTGCTCAAGGTCGCGGACAACTCCGGGGCCCGCAAGATCCGCTGCATCACGCCGCTGGGCGGCGGGGTGGGGCTGATCTGCTCGATCGGCGACGTCATCTCGGCCACCGTCCGCGAAGCCGAGCCCGACAGCAAGGTGGCCAAGGGCAAGGTTGTCCGGGCCGTCGTGGTCCGGGCCCGCAAGGAGATTCGTCGCCGGGACGGCTCCTACATCCGCTTCGACGACAACGCTGCCGTCATCATCGACAAGGCCAACGAGCCGGTCGGGACCCGCGTCTTCGGGCCGGTCGGCCGCGAGCTGCGGGAGAAGAAGTTCACCAAGATCGTCTCCCTGGCGCCGGAGGTGCTGTGATGGCCGCCGGCATCCGCAAGAACGACATCGTGATCGTCCGCCAGGGCAAAGACAAAGGCAAGACCGGCAAGGTCCTCCAGGTCAACCCCGCCAAGGGCAAGGCCCTGGTCGAGCGGCTGAATTTCGTCAAGGAGTTCATCCGGCCCGACCGGTCCAAGAACCGCCAGGGCGGGATCATGGAGCGCGAAGCGCTTATCCCGCTGTCCCGGCTGATGCTCTACTGCGGCGAGTGCGCCGCGGGCGTCCGGCCGCGGACCAAGCGGCTCGAGGACGGCAGCCGGTCCCGGACCTGCCCCAAGTGCGACGGCGCCCTGGACAAGGCCAAGTGAGGAGTTTCCGATGAGCCGCCTGTTGGACCGCTACAAAAAAGAGATCCTGCCCGAGCTGGAGAAGGAATTTGGGATCACCAATCCGATGGCCGTGCCGCGCCTGGAGAAGATCGTCATCAACGTCGGCGTCGGCGAGGCCATCCAGAACGCCAAGCTGCTGGACGCGGCCAAGGCCGAGCTGACCCAGATCGCCGGCCAGGCCCCGGTCGTGTCTCGGGCCAAGAAGTCGATCTCCTCCTTCAAGCTCCGCAAGGGGATCGCCATCGCCTGCTTCGTGACCCTCCGGCAAAAGAGGATGTACGAGTTTATGGACCGCCTGGTCAACGTCGTCCTGCCCCGCGTCCGCGACTTCCGCGGCGTGTCGCCCAAGGCCTTCGACGGCCGCGGCAATTACACCATGGGGCTGCGCGACCAGCTGGTCTTCCCCGAGATCGACTATACCAAGGTCGATAAGACCCGAGGCATGAATATTACGATCGTCACCACGGCGCGGACGAACGCCGAGGCCTTCGCCCTGCTCAAGAAGCTGGGCATGCCCTTCCGCGAGTCGTGACGAAAGAGAGGTGACCGTGTCCACTACATCGGCCTTCGCCAAGTATCTGCGCAAGCCCAAGTACGCCGTCCGCACCCACAAGCGCTGCCGCATCTGCGGCCGCTCTCGCGGCTATTACCGGAAGTTCGACATGTGCCGGCTCTGCTTCCGCGAGCTGGCCCACAAGGGCGAGATCCCCGGCATCGTCAAGGCGTCCTGGTAAGGAGACCCCATGAGTGTCGATCCCATCTCGGACTTTTTGACCCGCCTCCGAAACGCCTCCCGCATCAAGCGGCGGGAGGTTCAGATGCCCTCCTCCCTGCTCAAGGTCGAGATCGCCAAGATCCTGAAAGAGGAAGGCTATATCAAGAACTTCAAGGTCCTGGAAACCGCGCCGCAGAACGTCCTGACCGTGACCCTCAAGTACTCCGAGGCCGGTCCGGCCGTCATCACCGGGTCGCGCCGGATCAGCAAGCCCGGCTGCCGGGTGTTCTGCACCCGGGACGCCGTCCCCAAGGTCCTGGACGGGCTGGGCCTGGCCGTCATCTCCACGTCGCAGGGCGTCGTCACCGGCAAGCGCTGCGAGGAGCTGGGGCTGGGCGGCGAGGTCCTCTGCACCATCTGGTGAGGGCCGAAGGAAAGGATTCCGCCATGTCGCGTATAGGCAAAAAACCGATTCCCCTCCCGGCCGGGGTCAAGGTGGTCCTCCACCCCGACGGGATCGAGTTCGAAGGCAAGAAGGGCAAGCTCCGCACTCCGCTCCACGACGGCATCACGGCCAAGGCCGACGCCGGCCTGCTGACGTTGGAGCGGCGGGACGACTCCAAGCCCCAGAAATCCCTGCACGGGCTGTGCCGGGCCCTGGCTGCCAACGCCATCCTGGGCGTCTCCCAGGGCTTCCAGAAGCAACTGGAGATCGTCGGCGTCGGCTACAAGGCCAAGCTGGACAAGGGCAAGCTCGAGCTGGCTTTGGGCTACTCCCGGCCGATGATCTACATCGTGCCCCCCGACGTCGAAGTGGTGGTGGAAAAGCCGACCCTCCTGACGATTCGGGGCATCGATAAGCAGCGGGTGGGCCAGGTTGCGATCGACATCAAGTCGTTCCGCAAGCCCGACCCGTACAAGCAGAAAGGCGTCCGCTACGTCGGCGAAAAGCTGATCAAGAAAGAACGGAAAGCGGGGGTAACCGGTGCTTAAAGACAAGTCGATCCTCAAGAGCGAAGCCAAGAGCCGGATCCGGGCCCGCATCCGCAAGACCGTGCGCGGGACGGCCGAACGGCCCCGGTTGCACGTCTTCAAGAGCAACCGGTACGTCTACACCCAGGCCGTCAACGACGAAACGGGGACGATTCTGGTCGCGGCCTCGACCCTGGAGAAGGAATTCCAGGCCGCCGTCAAGAACACCAAAAACCTGGCCGGCTGCGAGAAGCTGGGCGAGCTGATGGCTCGGCGGCTGCGGGAGAAGAACATCGAAAAGATCGTCTTCGACCGGGGAATTTACCCCTACCACGGCCGCATCAAGGCCCTGGCCGAGGCCCTGCGCAAGGGCGGGCTGACGTTCTAGGCCCAAGGAGCAACCATCGTGCAAGAGCAAGACGTCAAGGACAAGGTCGAAGAGCCCGCCGCCGTCCCGGAGCCGATCGAGGAGATCGGCGAGCTCAAGGACCAGGTCATCCACATCCGCCGGGTGACCAAGGTCGTCAAGGGCGGCAAGAACCTGAGCTTCTCGGCCCTGGTCGCGGTCGGCAACTACCGCGGCGTCATCGGCATCGGCAAGGGCAAGGCCCGCGAGGTGCCCTCGGCCATCGCCAAGGCCGTCGAGAACGCCAAGAAGCATCTGGTCCGGGTGACCCTGGCCGAGACGACCATTCCCCACTTGGTGCGGGGCGAGGCCGACGCCGGCGCCGTCGTCCTGCGGCCCGCCTCCAAGGGGACCGGAGTCATCGCCGGCGGCGCCGTCCGGGTCATCATGGAGCTGGCTGGGATCAAGGACATCCTGACCAAGTCGCTGCGAAGCTCCAACCCGATCAGCGTGGCCCATGCCACCATGGACGCCCTGAAGCGGATCCAGAACCCGGATGTCGTCGGGAAGAACCGCGGCAAGGCCAAAGGGACGGTCTGGCAATGAGCCCGGCCAACGAACTCAAGATCAAACTGGTGCGCAGCCTGGTCGGCTACCCCCAAACTCAGCGCAAGGTGGCTTGGGGCCTCGGTCTGCGCAAGCCCAACGCCGTGGTCGTCCGGCCCGACAATCCCGGAATCCGGGGCATGGTCCGGAAGATCCCGCACTTGGTCGAAGTGGAGATGGTCAAGAAATGAACCTCAGCACGCTCAAACCCGCCAAAGGCTCCAGCAAGAATAGGAAACGGGTCGGCCGCGGCCCCGGCTCCGGGCTCGGCAAAACTTCGGGCAAAGGCAGCAAGGGCCAGAAGGCCACCGCCGGGTACTCCCGCAAGCGCGGCTTCGAAGGCGGCCAGATGCCGCTCCACCGCCGCATTCCCAAGCGGGGTTTCACCAACATCTTCCGGATCGTTTACGCCGAGATCAACCTGGACCGCCTGGCGGCCCTGACCGGAACCGAGATCGGCCCGGCCGAGATGGCCGCCGCCCGCCTGATCGGGTCGGCCTCCGAGCGGGTCAAGGTCCTCGGCCGCGGTGAATTCGGGCGGGCCCTGACCGTGCGGGCCCACAAGTTTTCCGCCTCGGCCAAGGCCAAGATCGAGAAAGCCGGCGGCCAAGCCGTGGTCCTCGAGGTCTGAACATGGTTTTGGACAGCGTCCGCAATATCTTCTCCATCCCGGAGCTGCGCAAGCGCGTCATCTTCACTCTGGTGCTGCTGGCCATCTACCGCGCCGGCGGCCAGATTCCGAACCCCGGCATCTCCTCGTCCGCCCTGGCCGAGTTCTGGCAGTCGCAGAAGGGGACCATCCTCGGGTTCATCGACATGTTCTCGGGCCGCTACATGTCGAAGATGACCATCTTCGCCCTGGGCATCATGCCCTACATCAGCTCGTCGATCATCCTGCAGCTCCTGACCGTGGTTTGGCCCTACCTGGAGCGGCTGTCCAAGGAGGGCGAGCTGGGACGGAAGAAGATCACCCAGTACACCCGCTACGGCACCCTCGGCATCTGCATCATCCAGGCCTGGGGCATCGCCCTGTTCCTGCAGGGGCTGAAGAGCCCCGGCGGGGCGGCCATCGTGCCCAACCCGGGCCTGCCCTTCCAATTGCTGACCGTCTTGACCCTGACCACGGGCACGGTCTTCGTCATGTGGCTGGGCGAGCAGATCTCCGAGCGCGGCATCGGCAACGGCATCTCGCTGCTGATCTTCGCCGGCATCGTGGCCCGCTTCCCGGCCGGGCTGAACGGCATGGTCCAGGGTCTGCAGAACGGCTCCTGGAACCCGATCAAGATCCTGGTCCTGGGCGCGATGATGGTCGTCGTCATCGCCTTCATCATCTATGTCGAGCGGGGCCAGCGGCGTATCCCCGTCTCCTACGCCAAGCGGGTGGTCGGTCGCCGGGTCTACGGCGGCCAGAGCACCCACCTGCCGCTGCGGGTCAACACCGGCGGCGTCATCCCGATCATCTTCGCCGCTTCGATCATCACCATCCCCGCCACCATCGCCCAGATGATCAAGGTCCCGGCCCTGCAGACCATCGCCCGCCAGTTCCAGCTGGGCATGCCGCTGTACAACCTGGCCTACGTAACCGCCATCATTTTCTTCACCTACTTCTATGTCTCGATCATCTTCAACCCGACCGACGTGGCCGAGAACCTGCGCAAGTACGGCGGGTTTATCCCTGGCATCCGGCCGGGCAAGAACACCTCGGATGCCATCGACGACATCCTGTCCCGCATCACCCTGGTCGGCGCGGTCTACCTGGCCGCGCTGGCCATCTTGCCCGAGTTCCTGATGACCGGATTCAAAGTCCAGTACCTGCCGTTTATCGGCGGCTTCCTGGACCGGGTCCTGCCGGCCTGGGTCACCCAAGGACTGCAGGTCGACTTCTACTTCGGCGGCACCTCGATCCTGATCGTGGTCGGGGTGGCCATGGACACCCTGCAGCAGGTCGAAGCCCAGCTGGTCATGCGCCACTACGACGGCTTCATGCGCAAGGGCCGGATCAAAGGGAGGCGCGGATGAGGATCATCCTCCTCGGCGCGCCGGGCAGCGGCAAGGGTACCCTGGGCGAGATGATCGAACGCGCCTACGGGTTTCCCCGCATCTCCACCGGCGACCTGCTGCGGCGGGCCGTCCGCGAGGGGACGCCGCTGGGCCGGCAAGCCGAGGGGATCATGGCCCACGGTGGACTCGTCCCGGACGAGATCGTCACGGCCATCGTCCGCGAGCGGATCGCCCGGCCAGATTGCCGGGCCGGCTATATTCTGGACGGCTACCCCCGGACGATCGCCCAGGCCGAGTCGCTGGCCCGGCTCGACGGCGAGCGGCCGGAGCTGGTCATCTCCTTCGAGGTCGGCTTGAGCTCCCTGATCGAGCGGCTGTGCGGGCGGCGAGTCTGCCCGTCCTGCGGCGCAATCTACCACCTGACCCGCAAGCCCCCGATGCGGGCGGACCTCTGCGATTCGTGCGGTTCCGGCCTCCAGGCGCGGGCCGACGACGCGGTTGAGGTCGTCCGGGAGCGGATTCAGGTTTACGAGTCGGCCACGGCGCCCCTTAAGGCCTTCTACCGGGAGCGGTCGGATTTCCGGCCGGTCGACGGCGAAGGCACGGCGGCCGAGGTCTTTCCCCGGGTCGCGGCCGTCCTGGACGCGGTGCTGAGGCCGGACAGGGGAGGGGCGGCCCGATGATCGTCTACAAGACCGAGGCGGAGATCGCGGCCATGACGGCGGCCAGCCGGATCGTGGCCATGATCCTGGACGAGCTGCGGGGCTTCGTCGTCCCCGGCGTCCGGACCGCCGATCTCGATGCCCGAGCCGAGCGGCGGGCCCGCGAGCTGGGGGCCAAGCCGGCCTTCAAGGGCTATCGCGGCTACCCGGCTTCGGTTTGCATCTCGATCAACGAGGAGATCATCCACGGCATCCCCTCGGATCGGGTTCTTCGGGAAGGTGACCTGGTCAGCCTGGACTTCGGCGTCCTGTACGACGGATTCTACGGCGACGCCGCCCGCAGCTACCCGGTCGGCCGCATCTCGCCCCTGGCCGAGCGGCTGATCGCGGCCGCCGAAGGCTCCTTCCGCAAGGGCCTGGAGGCGATGGTTGAGGGCGGCCGGGTCTCGGATATCTCCCACGCCGTGCAGCGGCATGTCGAGGCCGAGGGCTTTTCGGTCATCCGCTCTTTCGTCGGGCACGGCATCGGCCACGCCCTGCACGAGGAGCCCCAGGTGCCCAACTTCGGGGTGCCCGGCCGCGGACCGCGGCTGCGGCGCGGGTTGGTCCTGGCCATCGAGCCGATGATCGCCGCCGGCGACTGGGACATAGAGATCCAGGACGACGGCTGGACTGCGGTGACCAAGGACCGCAGCCTGGCTGCGCACTACGAGGAGACGGTGGCCCTGACCGAAGAGGGGCCGGTGATCCTGAGCCGGGCCGACGCCCCGGCCCCGGCCCGGCCGGGCAAGGAGCAGGCGCATGCCTAAAGAAGACGTCTTCGAGGCCGAGGGCACGGTGCTGGAAACCCTGCCGAACGCCATGTTCCGGGTGGAGCTGGCCAACAAGCACCGCATCCTGGCCCATATTTCGGGCAAGATGAGAAAACACTTCATTCGGATCCTCCCGGGGGACAAGGTCCTGGTCGAGATTTCGCCCTACGACCTGACCAAGGGACGGATCACGTACCGATTCAAATAAGGACGGGCCCATGAAAGTACGCGCATCGGTCAAGAAGATCTGCCGGAACTGCAAGATCATCCGGCGCAAAGGCATTATTGTCGTGATCTGCACCAACCCTAGGCACAAACAGAGGCAAGGATAAGACGAGGTTCCCATGGCACGTATTGCAGGCATCAACCTACCCCCGGAAAAGCGGATCGAGATCGGACTGACCTACATCTACGGCATTGGCCGTTCCAAGTCGGTCGCCGTCCTTGAGGAAGCCAAGATCGACAAGAACAAGAAGATCAAGGCCCTCAGCGAGGACGAGATCAACAAGATCCGCCAGATCATCGAAAAGCGGGAAAAGATCGAAGGCGACCTCCGCAAGGAGATCAGCCAGAACATCAAGCGGCTGATCGATATCGGCAGCTACCGCGGCATGCGCCACAAGCGCAAACTGCCCGTCCGGGGCCAGCGGACCAAGACCAACGCCCGGACCCGGAAGGGCCCGCGCGGGCATTCGATCAAGAAGATGAAGCCCACGGCCAAGTAAGCGCAAAAGGAGCGATCGATGGCAGCCAAGCCCAAAGCCAAGACCAAGAAGAAAAAGGTCCGGCGCGACATCGGATACGGTGTCGCCCATATTCAGTCGACCTTCAACAACACCATCATCACCATCACCGACGGCCAGGGCGCCTCCGTCTGCTGGACGAGCTCCGGCACGGTCGGCTTCAAGGGCGCCCGCAAGGGCACCCCGTTCGCCGCCCAGCTGGCGGGCAAGGAAGCCGCCGTCAAGGCCCGCGACTTCGGCGTCCGGACGGTGGATGTCCGGGTCAAGGGACCCGGGGCCGGCCGCGAATCGGCCATCCGCTCCCTGCAGGCGGGCGGGCTGGAGATCAAGTCGATCAAAGACGTGACCCCCATCCCCCACAACGGCTGCCGGGTCTGCCGCCGCCGTCGGGTCTAAGGAGAGTTTCCCATGTCGAGATACAGCGAACCCATCTGCCGGCTCTGCCGGGTGGAGAAGACCAAGCTCTTCCTCAAGGGCGATAAATGCCTCTCGGACAAGTGCCCGGTCGAACGCCGGGCCTATCCCCCCGGCCAGCACGGTCGGGCCCGCCGGCGCGTTCTGGGCTACGGCCTGCAGCTGCGCGAGAAGCAGAAGATGAAGCGGTACTATGGGATGTCGGAGAAGCAGTTCCATCTCTTCTTCGTTCGGGCCGAGGCCCAGAAGGGGGTCACCGGCGAGACCCTGCTCCAGATGCTGGAGCGGCGGCTGGACAACATCCTGTTTATCGCCGGCTTCGCCCTATCCCGGGCCCACTCCCGGCAGCTCGTCTGCCACGGCCACGTCCAGATCAACGACCGCCGGGTCGGCGTGCCCTCGGCCCTGGTCAAGGCCGGCGACGTCATCGGCTTCAAGGTCCGCTCGGTCAAGTCCGAGGACCTGCGGGCGGTGGCCGAAGCCCGCTCCGGGAAGATGATCCCCAGCTGGATCGAGGTCGACCGGCCCGAACTGAAGGTCCGGGTGGCCAGTCTGCCTACCCGCGCCGACGTCACCCTGCCGGTCGAAGAGCACATGGTCGTCGAGCTCTACTCCAAGTGAGGGAGCCGGCGTTAGAATCGGGGGCCCGAGCCAAGGAGGAGCAATGAGTGAAATCACGTTCCAGAGGCCGAAATTCCTGGAGTGCGACTACGAGACGCTGACGGCGAACTATGGCAAGTTTACCGCCCAGCCGTTCGAGCGCGGCTTCGCCATCACCGTCGGCAACGCTTTGCGGCGGATCCTGCTGTCGTCGATCCCGGGCGCGGCCATCACGGCCGTCCGGATCGCCGGCGTCCTGCATGAGTTTTCGACCATCTCCGGCGTCGTCGAGGACGTCACGGATATCATGCTGAACCTGAAGAGCATCCCGCTCAAGCTGGCGGGGGCCGAAGCGAAAACGCTGACTCTGAAGATGGACGGTCCGGCCATCGCCACCGCGGCCGACATCATCCACGACGCCGACGTCGAAATCCTGGACACGACCGTGGCCATCGCCTCGATCGACAAGGACGGGACCCTGGACATCGAGATGATGGTCGCCAACAACCGCGGCTACATCCCGGCCGACCAGAACTTCGACGAGACGGCCACCATCGACACCATCCCGCTGGACTCTTCCCACTCGCCGATCCGCAAGGTCAACTATCGGGTCGAGCCGGCCCGCGTGGGCAAGCGGATCGACTTCGAGAAGCTGACCCTGGAGGTCTGGACGACCGGTGCCGTGGCCCCCATCGAGGCCGTAGCCCGGGCGGCCAAGATCCTGCGCGACCACTTGGTCATCTTCCTCAACGTCGTCGACGAGCCCCTGGATCGGGAGCCGACCGCGGCCAAGCGGGAGATCCCCTACATGGGCCAGATCGATACCCTGTCCAAGCCGATCGAGCACCTCGAGCTGAGCGTCCGCTCGAACAACTGCCTGCGCTCGGCCGGCATCGAAAGAATCTACGAGCTCGTCCAGAAGACCGAAGACGAGCTTCTGAAAACCAAGAACTTCGGCCGTAAGTCGCTGTCGGAGATCAAGGAGACGCTGACCAACCTCGGGCTCGGCCTCAACCTCGACCTCCATCCCAAGCTCATCGAACGGATCAAGGGCGACACCGGCGGCGAGATAAAGAAGGAGCCGGGAGAATGAGGCATCTCAACCAAGGCCGGAAGCTGGGGCGCACGACGGCCCACCGGGAGGCGCTCCTGCGCAACCTGGTGACGTCCCTGATCGATAAGGAGCGGGTGACCACGACCACGGCCAAAGCCAAGGAAGCCCGGCCGCTGGCCGAAAAGATGATCACCCTGGGCAAAAAAGGCACCCTGCATGCCCGCCGCCAGGCTTTGCAGGTCTTCTACAAGGAATCGACGGCCGTCCGGTTGTTCGACGTCATCGCCCCCCGCTTCAGCGAGCGGCCGGGCGGCTACACCCGGATCGTCCAGCTCGGGCCGCGCATGGGCGACGGGGCCGAGATGGCCGTTTTGGAGCTTGTGGGCTCCGAGTTCAAGAAGAAGGAAAAGAAGAAAAAGGACAAGGCCAAGCCCGCCAAGTAGGCTTGCGCGTCCCCCATCCAAGCCTAACCGCCCCATCCCTCCCGCGGGGGGTGGGGCATTTTTATGGTTCATCTCCCTCCTCCGGATACGCGGCCGGGGATATCGGCCCGGCGGCTTCGGCCTCGCCTCGCCACATGCAGCCGAAGGCGCGAACCAATCCCCTTCTTGAAGGAGGGGCTGGGGAGGTGATATCAATAAAATCAAAAGTGTCAGGCGCCTTCGGAACATAAGAATTCCTTCGGCGCCTCGAAACTCCGCATTCGAGATCTTCCGGTCATGGAGTTCTCCCCTCCTTTTCGATTCCGATAGATTGTTGCGTGCTCAAACAGCCCTCGGCGGCCGTTGGCTTCCCTCAGAGAACTATGGAAAAAGGCGCCGGCCTCGCTATTTCGCCGTTGGCCGACATCCCCTACCGCGTTATTATCCCGGAGTTGGGAGATGATCCCTTTTTTTTATTGACGGGTTCGGGGACGGCGGCTATAACAAGGCTATGGGAAACTGCCGGCGATGGATGGCGCTCGGTGTCGTTCTCGCTACGACGGTGACGTGCTCGCTTCGAATCCTGCCCAAGGATCGCCCCGCGCCTCCCGCCGCCGCCGTCGACCGGCACATCCTCTGCGCGGCCGTCGCGGTCAGGGATGATTGGGCTCGGCCGGGACCCGACGGGACACTCTTTGTCAAAGGCCGTGATGCGGCCGTCCATTCGTTCCTGGAGCTGCGCGACCTCCGCGGCCGCCATGCCGTGGCCTGGAAGTGGTACGACCCGGCCCGCTCGCTCGTCCGGGCGTCCGATCCGGTCGCCATCGGGGAAGAGGGCAAAACCTACGACCGCTACATCGCCTGGGACCGGATCCTCCTCGACGAGGACCGCGAGCCGGGGCGATGGACGGTGGCGGTCTTCATCGACGGGGAGCTGGCGGATTCGCGGGCGTTCGAGATCCGCTGAGCCCGCCTCAACCGCGGGTCTGGACGCGGATCCGCTGGCCGATGACGAGCGAAGTCCCTTTCAGGCCGTTGAGCTTCTGGAGGGCCGGGATCGAAGTCCCGTACTTGGCGGCGATGGCGGACAAGGTGTCGCCGGCCCGGACGACATAGGTCGAAACGACCGTCTCGGCCGGCGGGTTGTAGCGCGGCAGGCTCTCGGCCGCGGCTTGGGCCCGGCTCGAGCCGCCGGTCGGCACCCGCAGGGGATAGGGCCGGTCCGGAGTGGCTTGGATCCGCAGCTCGGGATTGAGGAAGAGAAGCTCCGCCGCTTCCAGGCCCATGGCTGCCGCCCAGGCGTCCAACTTGGCCGGCCGGTCGACGGTTACCGTCTCGAAGGCCAGGGCCGGGTATGGCTCCGGCAGGACGACGCCGAAGCGGGCCGGCTCCTTCACGATCAGGACGGCGGCGATGAAGCGCGGCACGTAGCGGGCGGTCTGGAAGGGCAGGCGGGAGAACAGATCCCAGAAATCGTCCAGGTAGCTCGTCTTCTGGCCGGCGATGCAGCGCTGGACAAAGCCCTCGCCGCAGTTGTACGCGGCCAGGGCGGTCGACCAGTCGCCGAATAGGGCGTGGAGGTCGGTGAGATACCCGATGGCGGCCCGGGTCGACTTGACGGGGTCCATGCGCTCGTCGATGAAGCGGTCGCGGGTCAGTCCGTAGCGGTATCCGGTCGAGGCGATGAACTGCCACATGCCCAGGGCCCGGGCATAGGACAGGGCTCGGGGCATAAACCAGCTTTCGATCATGGCCAGCCAGACGAGCTCCTCGGGCAGGCCGGCCTGCCGGAGCTCGGCCTGGATCCAGCCGCGGTAGAGGCCGGAACGCCGGTAGGCTTCTTCGAAGAATTTCCGCTCCGGGCCGAGAAACGAATCGATCTCGCGCTGGACATATTTGTTGACGGTCAGGGGAATGGACTTGTGGTTGTCCGCGATCGGGACCCGCCGCGAGGCGTAGATTTCTTGTATGCGCTGAGCGACGAGCAGCCGCAGGTCGGCCTTCTCCTGGTAGAGGGGCGAGTCCGGCGGGACATCGGCCTTGAGAAGAAGGTCGTAGGCCGCGTCCAAGGCTTTCAAGGCTCCGTCGAGATCGTCCTTCTCCCGGGTCCGCCTGGCTTCTTGGTAGGCCGTCAAGGCCTCCTCGAGCAGTGCGGCGGCTTGGTCCTGGCCGGGTCCCGGGTCGCCGCCCGCTTTGACCGCCGCCAGCTTTTCCGAGGCTGGGATCGGGGCCTTGGTTTCGGTCCGGGCCGCCGGAGCGGATTGCGGAACCGGTGGGGCCGTTTTGGTCGTCGAGGCCGCCGAGTTTGTCGCGATCCTGTCGGCGGACAAGGGTTTGGCGCCCTCGGCCGCCGGCCGAATCTCCGGACGAGGCGAATGGCCGCAGCCCCACATGACGACGACGAGAACGGCTGAGCCCAAGCGCAGGCCGATTCGGCGGGAGATCTTCATCAGGGGGACTTATAGCATGCCGGGCGGAAGCCGGTCAATCGCGGCCGGCATGCCAGGCCCAGGCCGTCTCGAGGATCGTATCCAGGTCGGAGTAGCGCCGCTTCCAGCCCAGCACGCGCTCGGCTTTCTCGGCCGAGGCCAGCAGGACCGGGACGTCGCCGAGCCGGCGGGGCCGCTCGACGAAGGGCACGGGCCGGCCCGTAACCCTTTCGGCCCGGGCCAAGACTTGGCGCACCGAATAGCCCTGATTTGTCCCCAGGTTGAGGACGCCGCCGGCGCCGCCGGCGAGCAGGTGCTCCAGAGCCAGGACATGGGCTTCGGCCAGGTCGGCGACATGGATGTAGTCCCGGACCGCAGTTCCGTCCGGGGTCTCGAAATCGGTCCCGTAGACTTCCAGGGCGGGCTTGCGGCCGAGGGCGGCCAAGAGGGCGTTGGGAATGAGATGAGTCTCGGGGTCGTGGCATTCGCCCAATCCGCCCGCGGGATCGGCTCCCGAAGCATTGAAATAGCGCAGCGACAGCGAGCGGAGACCGTAGGCCCGGCCATAGTCCTCGAGGATCGTTTCGACCATCGCCTTGGTCCGGCCGTAGGGGTTGACCGGCCGCAGGGGGTGGTCTTCGCGTAGGGGCACCGTTTCGGGGACTCCATAGACGGCGGCGGTCGAGGAGAAGATGAAGGACCGGGTGTCCGTCTCCAGCATCGCGCCCAGCAAATTGAGGCTGGTGGTCAGGTTATGCTCGTAATACTTGCGCGGGTCGGCGTAGGACTCGCCGACCTGGATGAGGGAAGCAAAGTGGAGAACGGCGGCGTGAGGCCGGTCGGCCAGGGCGGCCCGGACCGCCTCCGGGTCGCGCAGATCGCCCACGACGAGGCGGGCTTCGCCGGCGAATTCGCGGCGGCCGCTCGTCAGGTTGTCGAAGACGGTGACGTCGTGGCCCCGGCGGCGGAGAGCCCGGACCGTATGCGAGCCGATATACCCGGCGCCGCCCGTGACGAAGACCGGTTTCATGGCTTTGCCTCCAGGAGCTTGCGGGCCAGGCGCAGGCCGCCGGCCTTGGTTCGAAATTCATTGTCGAGCTGGCGGCGGTAGATCTCCTTGAGCGCCGCCCCCAAAGCCGGCCCGGGGACCGCGCCCATTTTGATCAAGTCGCGGCCCATGACGAGCGGCGCGATCGTCTCGCGGTCCACCCCCAGGGCTTTGAATGTGGCCAGCAGCCAGCGGCTCTCCCGGTCCAGGCCCCGCATCGGGCGGCGGCCGCGGCCGCCCCGGTCGGCCGCATCCAGATAGGCGCACAGCTCGATCTCGCCCTTGGCGTCGGCGGCGAGCCGGTTGAAAGCTTTGCGGGTGACTTCCCGGCGGTGGGTCCACAGCTCGGCCGGCCGGTGGTGGGTCCGGATGAGCATCAGGGCCACGGCCCGAACGTCGAAGCCGTTCCAGGAGAAGATCTTGTTGCGGGAGAAGGCCAGGCGGGCGATCCGCTCGCTGGCGATGTCGTGGCCGACGGAGGTCACCACCATCCGGCCGCGCTTGTGCTCCCAGGCGGTGGTCTCGGCCTTGCCGGCGTCGTGGTACAGCGCGGCCAGCAGTAGGGCCAGGGCCCGCGGCGGCTCCAGCTTGAAGGCCGCGGCCAGCCGCCCGGCCTGATCGACGGCGAGCTTGGTGTGGCTCCAGACGGTGTGGTGTCCGAAAGCGTCCTTCTCGGGGTGGAAGACCGAGTCCTGGATGACCAAGGTCAAGGCGTAGAGCTCGGGGAAAAGCCGCCGCAGCGTGCCCAGCCGGAACAGCTCCTCCAGGCCGATCGACGGCCGGGGGGATCTAAGCAGGATGCGGAAAAGCTCTTCGTTGATCCGCTCGACGCTCAAAGCGGCCAGGTTGATGTCCTTGGCCAAGACATAGATGAGCGGGTCCACGCGGAATCCGAGGACGGAAGCGAAGCGGGCCGCCCGCAGGACCCGCAGGGGATCCTCCGGGAAGGCGGCCGGGTCGGTCACCCGCAGGCGGCGGGCCTTGATGTCGGCCCGGCCGTCGAACGGGTCGATCAGCCTTCCGTCGGAAAGCGCCCAGGCGATGCTATTGCACCGGAAGTCGCGCCGTCGGAGGTCCTCTTCGATAGGCAGCCCGGGGTCGGCCCGGACCACGATATCCTTGTGGCCCCTTCGGTCTCCCGTCGGAGCCCGATCCGCGCGGGGCAGGGCGATGTCGTAGGTTTGGCCGCGCCGGGTGAACTTGATGACCCCGAAGCTGCGGCCGACCAGGTCGACCTTGCCGTGGGGAGCCAGCTTTTCGACGATGGCCTCGACCGTCAGCCGGGCCACCAGGAGGTCCACTTCCGCCGGCGCGGCGTTGCGCAGGATGTCGCGGACATAGCCGCCGACAGCGTAGACATCCGCCCCGAACAGCCGGGCGAACAGCGCCCGATCGCGGAACTCGGGTTTGGAAAGCGGCATGGGAGTCTCGGTCCGGGGCTATTATACATGAGACCCGGCGATCGTCCCAGATGGAGGGCTTTAGGCATCAACTCGCACGGTTTCGCCTTGGCCTGCCTTACGGCGTTATTTTCCCGGAATCGGGTGTTTTGACGGGGGGTGACGGATTCGTGTAAACTAATAATTCATTTCCCGAGATTCGAGGCCAAGGAAATAAAATGCCCAAGCTCAGGGCCGGACTAGCCCCGGCCGCCCTGCTGATCGCCCTGCTCGTCCCCGCCGCAGGTCGGGCCGCCGCCCAGAAATACGACGTCGAAGTCTCCGTCCGCGAGCGGATGGCCCGCGACGTCGGCCTCGAGAGCGCGACGCTCGTATTCGTCCTCGACCTGAAGAACGTTTCCGCCGGCGCTCAGGCCCTGGCCCGCTACGATTACCGGGTGGTCGTCGGTCAGACCGAGTACATCAAGACTGAAATCGGGCTGGATGTCCCCATTCAGATCCCGGCCAAGGGCGAAACCGCCGTCGCCTTTCCGGTCAAGTTCACTTACGAATATCTCTACGCCAATGTCGCCGAAGCCCGGGACAAGGACCGGGTCGGCTGCAATCTGGTCGGAGGCCTGACCTTCCTGGACGAAAAGCGCCGGGAAAAGCGCGTCCCGATCGCGTTCAGCGGCGATTTTCCGATCTTCCGCGGTTTCGACGCCAAATGCCTCCCCTTCGAAGCCCGCGATCTGACCATGGGCGGTGCCGACCTGACCTTCCAGGCCGCGCTGGTCAACCCCAACGGCTTTGCCCTGAACGCGGAGCGGGTCGCCTATAAGGTCAGCGTCGCCGGCAAGGTCATCGCCGAGGGAACGATCCGGGACGCCGGCTTGATCGAAGCGCGGGGCGAGAAAGGCGTGTCGCTGACGCTGCTGCTGGATTTCTGGGAGATCGGCAAGGACGTGGCCTCGGCCTTCGACAATCCGCCGGTCGCGGTCCGTTTCCAAGGCGAAGTCGAAGCCGTTTGGGACTGGGGCCGGATCGTCCTGCCCTTCGATCGGACCGAGAAGGTCCCGGTCAAAAAGGCTCAGAACCAGTAATTGAAGCCGATCGAGATCTGGTAGCTTCCCAGATCGAGCGGTTCGAATCCCTGGAACGCCTTCAAGCTGGCCGAGGCCTTGTTGTACTGGAACATGGCGTCGACCGTCATACGGTTGCCGATCGGGTACATCAGGCCGCCGAAGATGTGGTAGCCGAAGGCGATGCGGCCGAATTCGCTTTCCTGGGCGTCGACCCCATAGATCGGGTAGACCAGGACATCGACGCCCGCGCTGTCGGTGAAGACGTATTCGTCGCTGAAATCGATCAAATCCCCCGTCATCCGCAGGTTGTAAAAATAGAGACCGACGCCGCCGCCGATGTAGGGGATGAGCTTGGTCCGTCGGCCGAAGGGCGTCAGCTTGACCGAAGCCTGGAGGGGGGTCACGGAATAGCGCAGGGTGTGCGAAGGTTGATACTGGCCGAAGTAGGCGTCCGGGAAGGCGAAGTCGCCCTCGTCGAACGTGTAGCCGACGAAGCCCTTGTACATCCCGCTCTTGCTCTTGGAGAAGGTGTCCAGGCCGAAGACCAGGCTGATCTCCCGGGTCAGGAAAATCTCGTAGCTGATGCCGAAGGAGGTTTCCTGGAAGCCGGTCTTGAGGATGGTCATTTGGTTGAACTCGGTCGTCCAGAAGTCGCTCTTCATGGTCGGGATGTTGAAGCTCAGCCGGAAAGTCGCCAGGTTGGCGGCAGCGGGGATCGCCGCCAAGGCCAGAACCGCCACGGTCAGCGGGATAATCGCTCTTTTCATCATAGGTCTCCTTCGCCCGATCCTTTGCAAATTCCATGCCAAGGCCGGAACCCCTGTCTCTCGAGGAGATCGGGGCCGGGGATGTGGCGAAAACAGGTCAGGTGTCCACTTTTCATCGACTCCTAGTGTAAAGGGAAGGCTGGGACTTGTAAAGACAAACTCCTTATGTTGACAGGGCCGGCAGGGTTACTTAAAGTGGGTTCGGATAAGCGATTATGCTCGCGACCAGGATCATTCATGCGCCTGCGGACGCAACATCCCTGCCGGAAGCCCGGGAAATGTCCGAAATCCTCGGCCGGGACGGGGTCGCGGTCTATCCGACGGACACTTATTACGGCCTCGGGGCAAACGCCTATTCGGCCGCGGCAGTCGAAAAGATCTATGGCCTCAAGGGGAGGCTGCGGGACAAGCCTCTGTCGGTCGTGGCGGCGGGCCTGGAGATGGCCGGCCTGATTGCGGCCGATCCTCCGGCCGCCTTGCCCGGGTTGGCGGCCGCGTTCTGGCCGGGCCCTTTGACTCTTGTCCTGAAGGCCCGGCCGGTATTCCCCCCTGTCCTGCTCGGCCCCGGAGGGACCGTCGCCGTGCGCGTCCCCGCTCTTCCCTGGCTGCGGAGCTTATTGGAGGCGGCCGGCTTTCCTTTGACGGCTACCAGCGCCAATCTGGCCGGGGCGGGGGAGATCGCCGACCCGGTCGAAGCCCGGCGGATTTTCGAGGGCCGGGTCGATCTTTTCATCGACGGCGGACGAACCCCGGGCGGCGCGGTTTCGACGATCGTAGACCTGACGGGCAAGACGCCTCGGCTCGTTCGCCCGGGCGCCGTACCCTGGGACGACATCCTGGCCCATCTGAATAAATAAAAGGTGCTTCTCCCATCTCCGGGAAACATCGGCGGTTCGGGGTGTCGGCCAACGGCGAAACCGCGCGGGTTCCGGCTTTTTACGCCTCTCCGCGAGGGCAGCCAACGGCCGCCGAGGGCTGTTTGAGCACGCGACCATCTAACGGAATCGAAACGGAGTGGGTGGTCTCCATGACCGAGAGATCTTGAATGCGGAGTTCCGAGGCGCCGAGCGGATTGGCGTAAAAAGGAGTGGTGAACCCGCGCCGCCGGGCCGACACCCCGAACCGCGTTTCCCGGAATCGGGAGAAGAATCAATAAAAGTCTCTTCTTCCGTCCCCTCTCACCTCTAGAGGTGAGGCGAGGACCCCGAAAATCACCCCTCGAATTGACTCCGGCAGGCGATTCCTTCGGCCGGCCCCCGTCCGTAGAATGGACACATGTTCAACCGAATCCGGCCTCTCCTTGGGCGAACGGAGCCCGGTCTGCCGCGGCCATGGATGTCCGATTCGGCCGCCTTGGGCGGCCTGGGGGGCGCTCCGGCGACTTGGTCTGCCTCCGATCCTTCCGAGTCCGAGGCGATTCCCCTGCCGACGATGGACGTGCCCTTGTTCATGGAGATGGCCCCGGTGGCCATCTTCCTGATCTCCCTCTCCGGGACGATCATCGACTGCAACCGGGCGGCGGCCGAGCTGTACGGATATGAAAACCGCTTCGAGCTCCTGGGCTTGAGGGGGGAGCAATTCCTCGATGCCGGGGAGCGGGCCGCGGCGGCCCGGACCATGGAGGCGGTGATGGCCGAGGGGGTTCAGTTCAACAAGGAGCATCTCTGCCTTCGCCGGGACGGCCGGACCTTCGACGCCCTCGTCTCGGCCAGGCTCGTCCGCGGCGCCGCGGGGGAGCCGGCGGCGTACCTGGTCGTGTCGCAGGACATCAGCGAGCGCAAAGCCCACGAACGGGCCTTGGCGGAGAGCGAAACGCGATTTCGAACGCTCTTCGAGTCGGCCAACGACGGCGTCTTCCTGGTCGACGAGGAAGCCAGGATCATGATGGTCAACCGCCTCGGCGGCGCCCTGCTCGGCCTGCCGCCGGACAAGGTCAACGGCCGGTCGGTGGCCGAATTCCTGGCCGGATCCGACTTGGAGCCCTCCCGAGCGCGGTTCCAGGCTTTGCGGCGGGGCGAGGCTGGGCCGCCTTTCGAGCGGATGCTCCGCCGAGCGGACGGAGGAGAGTTCCCGGTCGAAGTCCGCGGCGCCGTGGTCAAGGACGGCGAAGGCCGCCCCTTCGGCGTCCAATACGTGGTCCGCGACCTGACCGACCGTAAGCGGGCCGAGCGCGATCAGGCCCGCATCGCCGACCAGCTCCGCAAGGCCTTGGGCAACATCATCAACGTCGTCGCCGCGACCGTCGAAATGCGGGATCCCGGGACGGCCGGCCATCAGAAGCGGGTGGCCAACCTGGCCCGGGCCATCGGCACGCAGATGGGACTCTCGGCCGAGCGGATCGAAGCGATCCGTTTCGCCGGTGTCGTCCATGACGTGGGCAAGACCTCCGTCCCGGCCGAGATTCTGAGCAAGCCGGGCCGCCTCTCCGACGACGAGCTCCGCCTGGTCCGGGAGCACGCCCGGTTCGGCTACGAAATCCTGAAAAACGTGGAATTCCCCTGGCCCATCGCCGAGATCGTCCACCAGCATCACGAGCGGCTGGACGGCTCGGGCTACCCGCGCGGCTTGCGGGACGGCGAGATCCTGATCGAGGCCAAGGTCATCGCGGTGGCTGACGTCATCGAAGCCATGGCCTCCCACCGGCCTTACCGGCCGGCCTTGGGGATCGAAAAAGCCCTGGCCGAGCTGTCGGCTCAGCGCGGCATCCAGTTCGACGCGGCCGTCGTGGACGCCTGCTTGAAGGCCTTTGCGGAGAAGAAAGTCCCCCTGCTCTGACCCCGGCCGGGCCGCGGCCTATTGGACTTTGCTGCCCGGGGGGATGTCCCCTTCGAAGAACGGGATATAGGCTTTCCCATCCTTGATCCCGGCCAGCAGCATACCCTGCGACTCGACGCCGCGGATGACCGCCGGCTTGAGGTTGGCGATGACGGTGAACCGCTTGCCCACCAAGTCCTCGGGGGCGTAGGTTTCGGCGACGCCGGCTACGATCTGGCGCTCTTCCGTCCCCAGGTCGATTTGGAGCTTGAGCAGCCTGGTCGCCCCCTCCACCCGTTCGGCCTTGAGGACGAGGCCCACGCGCAGGTCGAGCTTCTTGAATTCTTCGTAGGTGATGATATCCATAGTCGTCTCCTTTGCGGCCGGTGCCGGCTCGATGGGCCCGGCCTCGCCAGGCCGGCCCAGGAACTCCTTAAGATCGATCCGGGGGAAGAGGGGCACGGGGGCCTTCATCGGCCGGGCCGGGTCGAGGTCGTCGAAACGAAACTCGGCGTAGGGCACATCGAGCGGCGAGCGCGTCTCGCCCAGGAGGTCCCAGATCTTGCGGGCCGAGCCGGGCATGACCGGCGCCACCAGATGGCTCGCGCCGCGGATGGCCGCCGCCGTCTGCCACAGTACCCGGGCCAGGCGCCGCCGTTGCTCCGGGTCCTTGGCCAGCTTCCAGGGCACGTTGTCGGCCAGGTACTTGTTGGCCAGGCCGATGAAGGCCCACAGCTCCTCCAGCGCCTTAGCCGGGGCGTAGGCCTCGTAGTGCTCCAGGACCGCGGCCCGGGTCTTCTCGAAGGCCTCCCGGATCGCCAGGTCGTCCGTCCGCTCCTCCGCTGGCGTCTCGAGCGTTCCCCCGAAGTATTGCCGGACCATGGTCAGGGTCCGGTGCACCAGATTGCCGAAGTCGTTGGCCAGGTCGGAGTTGACGCGATGGATGAAGCCCTCGTGCGAGAAATTGCCGTCCAGGCCGATGGGGATCTCCCGCAGCAGGAAGTAGCGCAGGGGATCGGGCCCCATGGCGTTGATCAGGACATAGGGGTCGAGGACGTTGCCGCGGGACTTGGACATCTTGGCCTCGTCCTTCAGCCACCAGCCGTGGCCCAGGATGCAGTCCGGCAGCGCCAAGCCCGAGGCCATCAGAAACGCGGGCCAGTAAACGGCGTGGAAGCGGAGGATGTCCTTGCCCATGAGGTGCAGCGAGGCCGGCCAGAACTTGTCGAACCGCTCCATGTCCCAGTCCCAGCCCAGGCCGGTGACGTAGTTGTGGAGAGCGTCGAACCAGACATAGATGGTATGGGCCGGATCGCCCGGCACCGGCACGCCCCACTTGACGGTCGTCCGGGTGATGCTCAAGTCGCGTAGGCCGCCGCGGACAAAGCTTGCCACCTCGTTCATCCGGCTCTGCGGCCGGACGAACTCGGGATGGGCCTCGAAATGGTCGAGCAGCTTCTGCTGGTAGGCCGAGAGCCGGAAGAAGTAGGTCTCCTCCGAGACGACCGTGGCGGCTTTGCCGCAGTCCGGGCAGATCTTGGCCCCGTCCTTGCCGGCGGGGGCGTCCGCCGGCAGGAAGGCCTCGTCCGAAACGCAGTACCAGCCCTTGTACTCGCCTTTGTAGATGTCGCCCTTATCCACCAGGGCCTTGAACAGCTTCTGGACGCCCTTCTCGTGGATTTCCATCGTCGTCCGGATGAACAGGTCGTACGAGATATCCAGCGCCTTCCAGAGGTCCTGGGTTCGGGTGACGACGGAGTCGGCCAATTGGAGCGGCGTGATACCGCGCTCGGCCGCGGCCTTCTCGATCTTCTGGCCGTGCTCGTCCGTGCCGGTCAGAAAGAAGACCTCGCGCCCGGCCAGGCGGTTGTGGCGGGCCAGGGCGTCGGCGATGATCGTGGTGTAGGCGTGGCCGATATGGGGGATGTCGTTGACGTAGTAGATCGGCGTCGTGACGGAGAACGTGGGCTTAGACTTCTTTTCCACCGGTGAGCCCTCCTCGGATAAGCGTGATGGCCTCGGCCCGGGTGACCGGGTGGGTGCGGAAGATGCCCCGCACCGCCGAGGTGACGGTGATCGACTTGGGCTTCTTGGCCCCCCGCATCGACATGCACATGTGCTCGGCTTCGATCACGACCATGACGCCTTGCGGGTCGAGGTAGTCCATAATCATATCGGCGGTCTGCTTGGTCAGCCGCTCCTGCACCTGGAGCCGGCGGGACAGCCCCTCCACGACCCGGGCCAGCTTGGACAGGCCGACGATGCGGCCGTTCTTGGGGATATAGGCGATATGGGCCACTCCGGCGAACGGCAGCATATGGTGCTCGCACATCGAGTACAGCGGGATGTTCTTGATCAGGACCATCTCGTCGTGCTTTTCCTTGTGCACCGTCCGGAGATGGATTTCGGGGTTTTCGTGCAGTCCGCCGAGAATTTCCTGGTACATTCGGGCGACGCGGGCCGGGGTTTCCTTGAGGCCGGCCCGGTCCGGGTTCTCGCCGGCGCCGCGCAGGATCATGCGCACGCCTCTCTCCATCAGCGCCAGGTCCATGCCTCGGCGCTTTTCCGTCGTCGGGGCCGAGCCCCGGCTTGTCTTGGTTTTCATGGCCTTCTCATTTTCCCCGCGCATAGGCGGCCGTCGCCCGGCGCAGGATGTCTTTTAGGGGCAAGCCCTTGCGGCGGGCCAAAGCCAGGCTATCGTCGTACTCGGGCTGGGCGTTGAGGACCCGGCCGCCGAGGCCGGCCGTCTTGATCCGGATAGGCGTCCCGAGTACTAAAACTTTTTCCACGCTCCGCTCCAAGGCCCGGCGCTCGACCGGGTGGTAGCGGACGCCGATCGAGCTTGTCTCCTCGAAGACGGCCCGGATCAGCCGGTCCAGGCCCGCCCCGTCGGCCAGCAGGGAGAGCTGGGTGCCCAGCCGGCCTTTCTTCATTACCGCCGGCGTCATCCAGGCGTCGAGGGCGCCCAGCTCCAGGGCCCGGTCGAGGAAGGCGGCGAGCACTTGGGGGGTGGAATCGTCGACGGTCGCCTCGATCAGATACACCCGCTTGGCGGGCTCGTAGGCTTCTTGGCGGCCGAGAAACGCCCGCAGGATGTTGGGCATCCCGGGCAGGTCGCGGTCGCCCGCCCCGTACCCGATCCGGTCGTAGACGAGCTCGGGAAACGGGGCGAAGCGCGAGGCCAGCGTCTTGACCAGGGCGGCCCCGGTCGGGGTGACCAGCTCGGCTTGGGCATGGGCGGCGTAGACCGGCACGTCCTTCAACAGCTCCGCCACAGCCGGCGGCGGAACGGGCAGGACGCCGTGCGAAGTCCTGACCCAGCCCGAGCCGACGTTGAGGGGCGAGCAGACGAGATCGGCAACCCCGAGCGTTTCGAGAAGCCAGCAGGTCCCGAGCACGTCGACCAAGGCGTCGTCGGCCCCCGGCCTCGTGCAGGTGGACGTGATCGAACGGCTCACCGTGGACCTTGGCCTCGGCCCGGAAGAGGGTTTCGAACACCGCCCGGCCCCTGTCCTTGACGGCCGGGGCGAGGGGGGCTTTTCGGATGAAGCGCTCGATATCGGCCCAATGGCGGGCCCGGGCGGTCGGGGCCGTGATCCGGACGTCGACCTTGAGCCCGCGCAGGTGGGAGCGCTCGACTTGGCGGAACTTGAGGACGATCGGCAGGCCGAGGCCGTCGATCGCCTTTTTGAGCTCGGCCCGGACCGGGCCCAGGTCGGCCAGGGCGCCCAGCAGCATATCGCCGCTCAGGCCGGCGGATGCGTCGAGATAAACGTATTTCATGGGTCACGATCCTCGGTAATCTTTGTAGAATAGCGTTTTCGGGCCGAAAAATCAAAGAACGGCTGGTTTGGCATCGGCCGCCGTTTTGGGTATAGTAGAGGACCCGGACTCGAGGAGGTCCCATGCTCGAAAAGAAAAAAGCCGCGACCCGCGTCACCGTCCAGGCCGATCGGCCCCGGGCCGAGATTGGAATCCTCGGCGGGACCGGTCTCTATGAGATCGAAGGCCTTAAAAAGCTCAAGGAAATCAGGCTCAAGACGCCCCTGGGCGATCCCTCGGATGCCTATATGGTCGGGACGCTGGAAGGCCGCCGGGTGGCGTTCCTCAGCCGCCACGGCCGCGGCCACCGCTACCTGCCCTCCGAGATCAACTACCGGGCCAACGTCTACGGGTTCAAGATGCTCGGGGTCACGAGCGTCATCTCGATCAGCTCCGTAGGCTCGCTGCGGGCCGAGATCCGGCCCTGCGACTTCGTCTTCGCCGACCAGTTCATCGACAAGACCCACCGCCGCTCGACCTTCTTCGGCGAGGGGATCGTCGCCCACGTGGCCTTCGCCGACCCGGTCTGCGGGTCGTTGGCCCGCCACCTCCACCGGACGGCCGAGGGCTTGGGCCTGAGCTGTCACGGGGGTGGTACGTATGTCTGCATGGAGGGACCGGCCTTCTCGACCAAAGCTGAGTCGGAGATGCACCGCCAGTGGGGCGGCTCGATCATCGGCATGACCGGTGCGGCCGAGGCCAAGCTTTTCCGGGAGGCCGAGATCTGTTATGCGACCATGAACCTGGCTACGGACTACGACTGCTGGCACGCCGGCGAGGAGAGCGTCACAGTCGACATGGTCCTTGCGAACCTGCGCCGCAACATCGGCAACGCCAAGGCCGTCATCAAGGCGGCCGTGGCCTCGCTCCCGCCGCACGACGAATCCGCCTGCGGCTGCCGGCGGGCCCTGGCCGGGGCCATCATGACGGATCCCAAGCTCATCACGCCGGCCGTTCGGAAGCGGCTTCACCTGATCATCGGCAAGTACGTCGGGGGCGGGTCCCGATGAGCCTGATCATCGTCGGCTCGGTCGCCTTCGACACCATCGAAACCCCGTCCGTCAAGAAGGAGAAGATCATCGGCGGATCGTGCACCTTCTGCGCCTTGGCCGCCAGCTTCTTCACCCGGCCCGGGATCGTGGCCGTCGTCGGACGCGACTTTCCGCGGTCCGCTGTCACCTTCTTCCGCCGCCGGGGCATCGACCTGCAGGGGCTCAAGACCGTCAAGGACGGGCTGACCTTCCACTGGCACGGCCGCTACGGCGATGATCCCAATCAGCGGGATACCCTCCGGACCGACCTCAACGTCTTTCTCGACTTCCGGCCCGAGATCCCGGCCGCCTATAAAAAAGCCGACATCCTCTTTCTGGCCAATATCGACCCCGACCTGCAGGAATCCATCTTTCGCCAGGTCGAGAAGCCGAAGCTAACGGCCCTGGACACGATCGGGCTGTGGATCAACACCAAGCCCGAGGCGCTTCGACGCGTCCTGCGGCGGGTGGACGTGTACTTCGGCAACGACGAGGAGGTCCGGCTGCTGACCGGGGAGCGGAATCTGGTCAAGGCCGCTGGGATGATCCGGGCCATGGGGCCCAGGCTCGTGGTCATCAAGAAGGGCGAGCACGGGGCCATGATCTTCGGCTCGCGCCTGGTCCTGGCCGTGCCGGGCCGGCCCTGCGAAACCGTCGTCGATCCGACCGGGGCCGGCGACAGCTTCGCCGGCGGCTTCCTCGGCTGGCTCGACAAGGCCGGGAGCTTCAGCCGGCAGGAGATCCGTCGGGCCGCCGTCTACGGCAGCGTCATGGCCTCCTTCGCCATCGAGGGGTTCGGCGTCGAACGATTCCGGACCCTGAAGCCGGCCGAGATCACCGCCCGCTACCGGGCCTTCAAGAATCTGGTCTCTTTCTAATCATTGACAAGGGAGTCTTGCGTGACCGAAATCAAGCCGCCCGTGGAGCCTTTCCGGATCAAAGTCGTGGAGCCCGTCCGCCGGCCGTCCCGGACCGAGCGCGAAGAAGCGCTTCGCGGGGCCGGCTACAACGTCTTCGGCATCCCGGCCGAAAAGATCTTCATCGACCTCCTGACCGACTCGGGAACTGCGGCCATGAGCGACTCGCAGTGGGCCGGCATCATGCGCGGCGACGAATCGTACGCCGGAGCCCGCAGCTTCTTCCGGTTCGAGAAGGCCGTCCGGGGCCTCTTCGGCTTCGAGCATGTCATCCCCACCCACCAGGGCCGGGCAGCCGAACGGATCCTGTTCGAGGCGATGGTCAAGAAGGGCGATTTCGTGCCCAGCAACATCCACTTCGACACCACCCGGGCCAACATCGAGGTTCGGGGAGCCGCGGCCGTCGACCTGGTCATCGACGAGGCCTACGACCCCGTCTCGGCCTGCCCTTTCAAGGGCGACATGGATGTTGCCAAGCTGGAGGCGTTCATCGCTGCCAAAGGCCGGGCCCGCATCCCGCTGGTCATGCTGACCATCACCAACAACAGCGGCGGCGGCCAGCCCGTCTCGATGGCCAATATCCGTCGGGTCAGCGCCGTCTGCCGGGCCGTCGGCATCCCCTTCTTCTTCGACGCCTGCCGCTTTGCCGAGAACGCCTGGTTCATCAAACAGCGGGAGAAGGGCTTCGCCCGCAAATCCGTGGCCGCCATCGCCCGGGAGATGTTCTCCTACGCCGACGGGGCCACCATGAGCGCCAAGAAGGACGCCCTGGTCAATATCGGCGGCTTCCTGACCCTAGCCGACGGCGAGCTGGCCAAGCGCTTAAAGAGTATCCTGATCATTTCCGAGGGGTTTCCCACTTACGGCGGCTTGGCCGGCAGGGACCTGGAGGCCATCGCTCAAGGCCTGGCCGAAGTGGTTGAAGAGGACTATCTCGCCTACCGAACCGCGCAGGCGGCCTACTTGGGAGCGCTTCTCGACCGGGTCGGCGTGCCGTACTTCAAGCCGGTCGGCGGGCACGCCGTATATCTCCTGGCCGACCGGATGCTGCCGGACATCCCGCGGGAGCAGTACCCGGCCTGGGCCCTGACCGTGGCCCTCTACCGCGAGGGCGGGGTGCGGGCGGTCGAAATCGGCGGCGTCATGTTCGGCCACAAGAATCCCCGGACGGGGAAAATGGTCTTCCCGCGCCTGGAGATGGTCCGCCTGGCCCTGCCCCGCCGCGTCTACACCGCCAGCCACTTGGCCTACGTGGCGGACGCCCTGGGGGCGATCGCCCGCTGCAAGGAGGCGGTCCGGGGACTGCGCATCGTGGACGAGCCGCGGTTTCTGCGCCATTTTACCGCCCGCTTCGAAGAGATCCGCCGGGGTTGAGCCGTGGCGGCCGCGAAAGCGGCGGCCGCCGGGCGTTGTGACACGCCGGACGGAATCTGCTATCATCCTCCCAACAAGCGCGGGCGGATATTGCTCTCGATCGGAGGTCGTCCGCGATGAACTGGGAGATGAACTTCTACGCCGCCATCCTGCTTGCCGCCGGATTGATCTCGTTGGGGCTCTCGGCCTTCGGTTGGACCCGCCGCCGTAATCCGGGAGGCCGGGCGCTTTCGGTGCTCATGGCCGTCATCGGCTGGTGGTCGTTCAACGGGGCCATCGAAGCTGCGGTGATCGCCCCCGCGGCTAAAATCCTGGCCGCCAAGTTCCAGTACCTGGGGATCGCTTCGGTCGCCCCGCTCTGGCTCCTCTTTGCCCTCTCGCACGGCCAGCGCCTCTCGCGTGTGACGCACCGAATGCAGGCTTGGCTCTGGCTGGTGCCGACGATCCTGGTCGTCTTGGCCTTCACCAACGAGCGCCATAACCTGATCTGGACCTCGATCCGCCCGGTTTCCGACCAACCCGGGGCCTTGCTCGTTTACGGCCACGGCCCCGCCGTGTGGGTCCATCTCGTTTTTGCCTACGCCCTGATCATCCTGGCCACGAGCATCCTGGTCCGTGACGCCCTGAAGCTTTCGGGCGTCTTCCGCAAACAGACGGTCTGGCTGCTGGCCGGCGCGGCCTTTCCCTGGCTCGGCAACGCCGCTTATATGTTCCGGATCAGCCCGGCCGGGCTCGACCTGACGCCTGTCGCGTTCACCTTCGCGGGCGGATGCCTGGCCGTCAGCCTCCTGCGCTACCGCCTCCTGGATATCGTCCCCATCGCCCATGTCGAGCTCTTTGCCCGCATGGCGGACAGCGTGCTGGTTCTGGACCCCGAGAACCGCATCCTGGACCTCAATCCCGCCGCCCGTCGCCTGATCGGCGCTCCCCCCGACGTCATCGGGCGCCCGCTGCTCGATCTCCTGGCCCCTTGGCCTGATTTCGCCGCCCTGGCGCCCGGCCTCCTCGGCCAGAGCGGCGAGGAAATCATCCAATGCCCGGTCATCAAGCGCTGGCTGGATGTTCAAAATGCAGAGCTTCGCGACGCCCGCGGCGCGGCCATGGGCCGGCTCATCGTCCTGCGCGACATCACGCCGCTCAAGGCGGCGGAGGAGGAACGGTTCGCCTCCCTGGAGCGCATCGGCCGCCAACAGCAGGCCGTCGTCGCCTTGACGGTGAATCCGGCCCTGACGACCGGGGAGTTCGAGGCGGCCGCCGCCGCCCTGACTGAGGCTGCCGGGACGACGATGGGCGTCGAGCGGACAAGCGTTTGGCTGGGCAACTACGAGGACGGGCAGATCCGCTGCGCCGATCTTTTCGAGCGGACGCCGGCGCGGCACTCCTCAGGGACGATCCTTCCATCGGCCCGCTATCCCCGCTACTTCACTGCCATCGCGGCGGGCCGGGTCATCGCCGCCGACGACGCCGAGGCCGACGATCGGACCTCGGAATTTCGGGAGGACTATCTCGTCCCGCTGGGGATCAGCTCGATGCTCGACGCTCCGATCCGGGCCGCCGGTGTGATCCGCGGCATCGTCTGCTTTGAGCATATCGGCCCGGTTCGGGCCTGGCGGATCGACGAGATCCGTTTCGCCGGCGAGATCGCCGACCAGACGGCGCAGGCCTTGCTCAACGCGGACAGGCGGGAGGCCGCCGAAGCCCTCCGCCGCCGCGAGGAGCGCCTGCGATTCGTCAGCGACAACCAGCTGGACATGCTCTGTCAGTTCGATGCGGCGGGGACCGCAGTATATGTCAGCCCCTCGGTCGAACGCATCCTGGGGTATCCCTTCCGGGATATGCTCGGCCGCCGGGCCGAAGAGTTCATCCAGGCCGGGGATTTCGCCTCCGTGGCCCGGGAGCTTCAGGAGGCCAGGCGGGCGCATCGCCGGACGCTGCGCCTCGAGTACCGGTTCCGGCATGCCGACGGGTCGTTTCCCTGGCTGGAGTCGGAAGTCCTCCTTTACGACGACGCCGAGGGCCGCCCGGCCGGATCCATCATCAGCTCGCGCGATATGACCCAGCGGCGGCGGGCCGAGGAGGCCCTGCGGGAATCGATCCGCGAGAAGGAAGTCCTGCTGAAGGAAGTCCACCACCGGGTCCGCAACAACATGCAGGTCATCTCGAGCCTCCTCAACCTGCAGGCCCAGGAGCTGCCCACACCGGCCCTGCGCGAACTGTTCCGGGAGAGTCAGAACCGGATCAAGGCCCTGGCCCTGGTCCACGAAAAGCTCTACCGGTCGTCCGACTTGTCCCGGATCGATTTCGCCGACTACGCCCAGAGCCTGGTTGTGCACCTGTTCCACGTCCTGCAGGCGGATCCGGAGAGGATCCGCTTCGAGCCGCAGCTCGAACCGATCGTGCTCGACATCGGCCTCAGCATTCCGCTCGGGCTCGTGATCAACGAGCTGGTCAGCAACGTCCTGCGGCATGCCTTCCCAGAGGGGCGGCGGGGGATCCTCCAGGTCCGCCTGGAGCGGACCGGTGCCGGCCGGGGCCGCCTGATCGTGCGGGACGACGGCGTCGGCTGGGCCGGGGCTGTCGATCCTCAGGCCCGCGAATCGCTGGGGCTTCAGATCGTCCAGACCCTGGTCAAGCAGATCGATGGAACCCTGACCTTTGGTCGGGAGGGCGGGACCGCGGTCGAGGTCGAATTCCCCCTCCCAGCCTGATATTCGGCGCGGTCAGACGTCCTCTTGAAGAGAGAGAGAAAAAAGGGGAAGGGGCGCGCTCAGGCGCCCCCTCCGGGGAATGACGGGCCTATTTCTTGGGATAGGCGGGTGTCGGTGGGAAGCTCGGCGGATTCTTCTTGATCTTCTCCAGCATCACTTCGATGGCCTTCTCCAGCTGCAGATCGCGTCCCGCCGCGACCGAGCCCGGGTCGTTATCGACCCAGACGTCGGGGTCGGCGCCGTGGTTCTCGACGATCCACTTGCCGTCCCGGCCGTAGAAGGCGTTGTTGGACTGCTCCACCGTGCCGTTGTCGATGGTCAGCTGCTGGTTGAGGATCCCGACCAGGCCGCCCCAGGACGTGACGCCCACGACCGTGCCCAGCTTGCGGGACTTGAAGTCGTCGACGAAGGCTTCGCCGTCCGAGCCGTTGTTCTCGTTGGAGATGACAACGTAGTTGCCGTTGCCGGCGGTGCCGGGGTAGCGGAAGGGGACCATGCCGCGCAGGACGTTCTGGGCGGTCATGACCCGCTCCAGCTTGTCGATCAGGAAATACTCGGTCCAGCCGCCGCCGTTGCGGCGGACGTCGATGATGACGCCGTCCTTGTACCGGAAAGCCCGCCAGTATTTGTCGAACTCCCCGATCCCGCCCCCGCCCATGGCGTTGATATGCATGTAGCCGATGCGGCCGTTGCCGGCCTTGTCGATGGCCTGGATGTTGTTCTGGATCCAGCGGAAGTACCGCAGCTGCTGGTCGCTGCCGATCGGGTCGACGGCGTAGGTTTTGGCTCCTTCCAGGGTCGGCTTGGCGCTGACCGTGACACGGATCTTGTGCCCGGGGGTCGTCTGGAGGAGCTTGAAGTAGTCGTCGCCCGCTTTGAGGGGCGTGCCGTTGATGGCCAAGAGGTAGTCGCCTTCCTTGACGGCGATGTCCGGCCGGACAAGCGGGCCGACCAGGTTGAGATTGATCTCGGTCGGGCCGTAGATCTTGTCCAGCTTGTAGAGGCCGGAGGCCTTGTCGGCGACGAGGTCGGCGCCGAGCAAGCCGGTGAACACGGGGGAGCGGGGCGCGGCGGCCGGGCCGAGGTCGCCGCCTCCGATGTAGGTGTGGGAGACGCACAGCTCGCCGACCAGTTGGGACAGGACCCAGTTCAGCTCGCTGCGCGAGGACAGGTAGGGGATGTAGGCCCGGTATTTCTCGCCCATGGCCTTCCAGTCGCGGCCGTGGAAGCCGGCGTCGTAGAAAAAGTCGCGGTACCAGCGCCAGGCGTCATTGAAGATCTGGTTCCACTCCTGGCGCAGGTTCACGGTGTAGACCAGGCCGGACAGGTTCAGCCGCTCGCCGGAGGCCTTGGAGGCAAAGGCCCGATCGACGCCCGTCAAGAAGACGTCGCCTTCCTTGCGGATGACGAGCTGCTCCTGGTTGGCCGAAAGCCCGAAGTCGCGGACCTTGTCGTTGAGGACGACTTCCCGCCCCTCGGCCATGTCGAAGATGTGGAGGGCCCATTTGGTGGCGCCCTGCTTGGGCTTGAAGATCTCTTCGTATTCGTCCTCGGTGAAGGCGTCGACCGAGGCCCACAGCACCTTGCCCTTGCCGGCCTTGAGATAGAAATCGTTCCCGGCCGGGACGGGCAGGGGGTAGGTCCGCTTCATCAGCCCCTCGGCGTCGATCCGGAATGGCTCGGGCTCGGCCTTCTGGTCGGCCTTAATCCCGGCCTCAGCCCCGATTCCGGCCGCGGCCGGGGCGAAGGGCGGCTTCTCGCCGTCCCTCAGCTGGACAACCATGACCTGCTGGGGCGCCGGGTAGACGTGGTTGTCCTCGTAGAAGTCCATCTGGATATCGAAGCCGCGGCTGCTGACATAGTAGAGGTACCGGCCGTTGGCGTCGAAGGAGGGGTAGAGGTTGTCGTAGAAATCGTTGGTCGCAGCGATCTTCTTGCCGGTTTCGAGGCTGTAGAGGAAGATCTGGCTGTTGCGGTTGGACTGGACGAAGCTGTAGGCGATCCACTTGGAATCGGGCGACCAGGCGTAGTCGGCCATCTCCCAAATGAACTCGTCGTTCTTCATCTGGTTGGAAGAGTCGATCTTGATCGTCTTCTTGGCCGCCACGTCCACGTAGAACAGGCTGTAATCCTTGTTTCCGAAGAGGATCTTCTTGCCGTCGGGGGACCAGGCCAGGCGGTAGACGGCCCGGTCTAGGTCGGTCGTGATCGGAGTCCACTCGCCGCCGGAAACGCTCTGGGTGTAAAGCTGATAGTCGCCGGTCTTGTCGCTGAAGAAGGCCACGGTCTTGCCGTCCGGCGAGATGGCCGGATACATCTCGCGCGTCCCCGGGGTCCCCGATAGGTTGTCCGCCGGTTCGCGCCCGGCCGGGACGCGGAAGACGTCGCCGCGGGCTTCCAGCACTGCGCTGCGGCCGTCGTTGGCGACGTTGACCGTGTGGAGGTAGTCGCGGGGGTTGATGACCCGGTCGCGAAGCGACCAGCGGTCGGAAGGCACCTGCACGGTCAGGGTTCGGTCCTTCCCGGCCTGGGTGTCATAGACGTGGATGCGGCCGTCCTGCATGTAGGCGATCGAGCGGCCGTCGGTGTTCGGCATCATGACGTCGAAGTCGGCGTAGGACGTCACCGGCTTGACCTCTTTGGCGCCCAGCTTCTGGGTGTAGAGGTTGGAGATTCCGTTGCCGCGGTCGGTGACGAAGTACATCAGCCCGCCGATCCACATCGGGTAGCTGTTCTTGCCGACGTAATCGGTGACGGGGGTGTAGGTCCGGGCGGTGAGGTCGTAAAGCCAGATGTCCTGGTACTGGCCGCCCTTGTAGCGCTTCCAGTAGTACTCCTCATTGCCCTTGCGCGTGTAAAGGAACTTGTGCTGATCGGGGATGAAGCTGATCAGTCCGCCCCGCTCCAGCGGCAGACGCTGCGGCGCGCCGCCCTTGACGCCGACCGAGTAGAGGTTGGTGTCGCGGCCGACGACGTTCTCGAACAGGGCCCGGAAGATGACCTCGCTCCCGTCCGGCGTCCAGGCGATGGCTTGGGCGCCGCCCGGGTTATAGGTCAGCCGGACCGGGGCCCCGCCCTCGGCCGGCATCAGGTAAACCGCCCCAGCTCCGTCGTAGGAGGCGGTGAAGGCCAGCCATTTGCCGTCCGGGGACAGCTTGGCGAAGGACTCCGTGCCCGGGAAGGTCGTCAGGCGCGAGGCGACGCCGCCCTGGGCGCTGACGGTCCACAGGTCGGCTTCGTAAGTGAAGACGATCTTGTCGTTGTGGATGGTCGGATAGGTGAAGAAGCGGCCTTCCTCGATGGCCGCGGCCGGGTAGGCGAAGGCGAGAACGAGGATGGCCAGGGCGAGAGCTTTTTTCATCGGCGTCAACCTCCAAGGAGTGGGGATGAGAGGAAAAAACGGTAGCACAAGCCGCCGGGCTCGTCAAATCCCGGCCCCGGCGTCGGTCCGGGCTAGCGGATGCGGTAAAACCACATCAGCGGCAGCCACAGCTGGTGGCCGTAGGGCAGGCGCTTGTGGTTGACCAGGATCTCGGTTGTCTCCCATTCGTGGACCAGGTTGAAGAGCCGGAAGAGATCCTCGACTTCGGCCGGGGTGTAGACTGCCGAGTGGCGGATCCAGTCGCCGTCCCCCTCCTCGCGGTAGGTGGGGTTTCTCTTAGCCAGCTCGACCGCCTGGGCGTAATTCGGGTGGACGCGGCGGCCGAAGACGACGGTGATGCGAAACGACTTGGCCTCCGTGTTCGGGTGAAGGATGTCGTCCAACTGGTCTTTTGCGGCGAGGTCGGCGGCCATGGCTTCAATCTACCACATCGGATGGGGGGCCTTCAATTCAGCGGACGATCTTGATCGCCCGGTCGGCCCCGATGGCCTTGTCGAGCGAGAGCCCGTTCAACATTTCCAGGTTTTTCCACTGTTTTTCGGGTGCGTTCAGCCGCTTCAGGGCGGCCCGGAAGACCTCCGCTCCGCGGGCCGCCTGCATCGAGATCCGTAGCGGCTTCCGGTTGAGCTTGGCCGGGTCGGTCAGCGGCTGGAACGAGCGAATGGCACTTTCGATGGCCCCGGTGTACTTGGTGAAGTCGGCCTCTCCGGCCGCGCAGAGGAAGGTGAAGACCTGACTGCCTTTCCGGATGCAATGGATGTCGACCGACATCGGCGTTTCCGTAGTCTCCGCCTGCCCCTCCACGGGCTTGGGCCGAACGTCATATAGCCCCCGCAAGGCGTTCAGTCCGTTGATCTGGAGGGGGGACCGGGAGACTTCCTTGACTTGGGATTCTTTGAAGGCCGTCAGCTGCTCCTGAAGGTAGACGCCGAGGTCTTTGGTCGTCGCCTCGGCCGACAGGAAGACGGCCGCTTTCTCGTCGTCGGAGGCCATGATGAACTGCTTGGGCGAGTTCTGGTATTTCCAGCCCTGCGGGATCTTGAGGGCAAACTGGAGGTCGGGGTGATAGAAGGCGCCCGCTTCGACATAGCCCTGGCGGGGGTTGTCGCCGAAGACCAGGCCGTCGATCCGCTTGATGTACTCCGGCCGGGCCACCCGCAGGCCGGCGTCGCCGGGCTCGAGCATTTTGTTGATCTCTTCGATGCGGCGGTCGGTCAGGGGGTGGGTGGACAGGAAATTGGGCAGGCTCGGCCCCTGGCTGTTTTTCTCCATCCGCAGGAAGGTGGTGAAGAGCGGGATCACTTGGCCGGGCGCGTAGCCGATCTTGCGGGCGTATTGGACGCCCAAGCTGTCGGCTTGATACTCGTCGTCCCGGCTGTACTTGAGGAACAGGACCTGCAGGCCGACGATGGCGAAGGGGGCGATCTTCTGGATGTCCTCGCTTAGGGCGCTGGCCACGAGGACCCCGCCGATCAGCAGGAGCTGACGGCTCATGGCCCGGGCCGTGTGGCGGGCGTTGACGTGGCCCATCTCGTGGCCGATGATGGCGGCCAGAGCCGCCTCGTCCTCCATGATGGCCAGCATGCCGCGGGTGACGTAGATGTAGCCGCCCGGCGCCGCGAAGGCGTTCTCGACCGGCGTGTCCAGCACGGAAAAATGGTACGGCAGCTGGGGCCGGTGGGTGATCGGGGCCATGCGTTTGCCCAAGGCTTCCACATAGCCGTTCAGGGCGGGATCATCGTAGATCCCGTATTCCTCCCGAATGCTGACGTCCGTCGACCGCCCCATCTCGATCTCCATGGACTCGGAGATGATGTTGAACTCTTTCTTGCCGGTGACGGGGTTGACGACGCAGCCGATGAGGCAGGCGATGATCAGAAGGGCGATCGGGCCCGAGACTCTGGCCAGGCGTCTTTCCATATCGAGCCTCCTTTCGGCGGGTTTGGCCCTATCATACACGAATGGGCGGCCGCTTCAATAGATGGAGGGCCGTAGTTTGCGCGGTGAGAAGGGAAATTGAGGTGGATACCATCTCCCACTCCGTTTCTTTTCCGTTAGATGGTCTCGTGCTCAAACATCCCTCGGCGCCCGCAGCGCTTCGCAGTCCTCGTCGGGACGTCGCTTCGATCGTTCCCGCGAGGGTTGGGTTCCCTCGAAGAGGTGCGCAAAAAGGCTAAACCCGCGCGGTTTCGCCGTCGGCCGGATACCGTGCCGCATGAGACCCGGAGATGGGAGAAACACTTAGATCACCTGTTTAATCCCAGGCCGTGCGACGCTTTGGTCGCACTCGTCGGGACGAACGCTTCGTCAGTCCCCGCGAGTGTCGAGCATGGCCCGCAGGTTCGCGGCCGGGGTTTCGGCCGGGATGGCGCAGCCGGCATTGAGGATGAAGCGGGGCTCGCCCCGGAAGATCTCGAGCAGCTCGCGGGTCCGGTCTTCGACTTCGGCCGGCGTTCCCAAGGCCAGAACTCCGCTGGGGTCGATGTTGCCGATCAGGCAGGCCCGCCCCCGGAGCGCTGCCCGGGCTTGCCGCGGGTCGGTCTTGTAATCCAGCTCCAGCCCGTCCGCCCCGGTCGCGATCATGTCCGCCAGAATGGGGCCCGTGTTGCCGCAGATATGGAGGACATAGGGCTTGCCGAGCGAATGGGCCCGGTCCGCACAGGCTTTCTCCCACGGCTGGGCAAACCGCCGGTAAGCGGCCGGCGAGATCAGATCCGGGCCGGCCGGGCTGTCGCCGTTGGAAAGGATGTCCGCGCCGGCTTCCGCCATCAAGTCCAGGAACTGGCGGGTCGCCTCAAAGCAGTAGTCGAGCAAGGTCCGGATCCGCTCCGGATCGGCCTCGACGAGGTCCATCATCCAAGCGTCCAGGCCCCGGACCATCGCGGCCAGCGAGAAGGGCGCCTGGTCGGCGTTGCCGCGCACGGCGACCGCATCCCCGAAATGGGCTTTGAGGATCCGGACCGACTCCAGGGCGGTTTCAATCTCGAAATAGCCGGCGATATCGGGGGGCTGCAGATCGGGCACGGCTTCGAGCGAGGCGATGAGCGGTCCCTTGCAGCGAGCCGGCAGATCCTCGGGCAGATCGACCGGAACGCCCAGCGCTCCCGCCAGCATCGCCGTGCTGACGTCCACCAGAATCCCGTCGGTGGAGTACGTTTCGACGGCCCGGATGAAGGACGCCGCGACGGCCCGTCCATCCCTCCGGAAGCGAGCCATGGTCAGCCCGTTTTCGCGGGCCGCCATCAGGAAATTATGCAGCATCACCGGCGTCCGGTCCGCCGGCTCGCCCCGCAGGGCGGCCAGAATCCGTTCCCGGCCCGTCACCGGTACTCGTCGGCCAGGGTTTGCATTTTCTCCTGGACTTTCTTGGCCAGCTCGTTGGTCTTGGGCGGGACGAGGGCTTTGACGAATTCTTGGTAGTCGGCCGCCGTGACGCCGAGCTTCTCGTAGACCTTCTCGATCTCCGGCTCGATCGCAGTCTGGTCGTCGGCGTACTTCTCGCGGATCAGGATCGTGCGGGCCGTGATCTCGATATAGAGGGCGTCGTTGACCTTGGGCTCAGGCTTGGGCTGGGGCTTGTTGGCTTCCGCCTCGGCGGCGGCCTCGGCCTCGGCCTTGTCGGCTTCGATCTCGGCCAGAGCCCGGTCGGCCGAATTGGTCAGCCCGGCCTTGCCCTTGCAGGCGGGCCCTAGGGCCGTCAGGACCATGGCCGCCATGAGCACGACGGCGAAGCGGAGAATCCTCGGGCGGGCGCTCGGGGCGTTTCGGATCATGGAACATCCTTTAAGGTTATTTGCGGACGAAAAACGGAATGTATGGCGATCGGACGACTCCGAAGCCGTCCACGAACAGGACGGCCTGGGCCAAGAGATGGGTTTCGGCCATTTGATAGACCCAGCCCTGAGGGGAGGCCACGTTGCGGCCGACGGGGACGAGCAGGGCGGCGTAAGGGATCCAAGTGGCCCAATTCGTCCGCAGGCCCTCGGTGGGGACGGGATAGCTCTGGGTGCCGCAGGCGGCCCAGCCGTTGATGTCGGCGTAAGCCCGGTCGGCGCCGGCCACTGCGGCGCCCGGCGTTCCGTTCCCGGCGTCGTAGTAGAAGTAGACGACGATTTGATCGCTCCGCCCCAGCCCGGCCGGGATGTCCAGGCTGCCGTCGAACTTCATGAAGTACCCCAGGTCGGGCCGGCCGGGGAAGGACGCATTGTGATTGATGGCGAGAAGGGCCAGCGAGGCCGCACGCCGCGGCGTCGGAGCCGGCGGCGGGACGGGATCTTCGCCCGGCGTTACGACCGCGGGCGCGGGACTGTTGCGGGCATCCTTGGCCACGTAAGCCTCGTTGACGACCCGGCGAAAAAGATCGTAGTCGACCCAGCAGAACCCCCCGTCGGCCCAATCCCGGCCCCAGGAGTTCATCAGCCGGAAAGCCCGGCGCGCGTCGTCGTAGCCGACGACGACCATGGCGTGGCCGCCTACGACGGTCCCGATCGACTGCCAGGTTGTGCCGGCCGGATGTTTAATGAAGGCCTGGTCGACGTTGGCTCCGATGAGGACGGGGAACCCGGCGTGGAGGTGCGCTTTGACCTCTTTGACGTCCTGGGCGTTGACCTGGCGCCAGAAGTCGATCTTGTAGCGGGCCGCCCGCTGCTTGATCTCGGCGCCCGGTTGGGAGGCGGCATCGGCGATATTGTATGGCATATCCGCCCAGGTCGCTGCCCCCTGTTCAGACAGGATGGCGAAGGCGTCGGCGTAAAGAATCGGGACATTCCGCCCGCCGTTGCATTGGTTGTAGATGAAGGCCGGGCTGAAGACGCGCCGGGCGTCCAAGGCCGCGTCTCGGCCATAAGGCTGTTTCTCCTCGACCTTCTCCTGATAGCTTTTCAGGGCGTAGGCCATGGCCCAGCCGACGCAGGAATTCTGGCTGCCCTGCTGTCCGGGCGGCGGCATGTCGGGGGAGAGATCGACCGCCGCCGGCAGCGTATCGCCCGAGTAGGGGGTGAAGGCCAGGGGGACTCCCCGGAGCCGGTCCGGTGTCGCCAGTCGGAGGCCCAAGCCGGGAACGGAATCGGACTGCCCGAACCCGGCGGACAGCCAGACAGCGGCCACGCCGGCCGCTAGGAGCGCGCCCAAGATCGTTTTTTTCATTCGAACTCCTTCCTGCCGAAACCAGAATATCGGCCTCGGTCGGGCCTTGTCAATCCCCTTTTACGGGGGGCGCGACGCTTCGGGTCTGGTCCCTGTCCGAACGGGCTGGCTCGGATGGGGGTTGCTGGCTCACAGGCGGGACCAGGGTTCGACGACTTTGACAAGTCCCCGTCCGCCGCGATAGGATGAGCCCGCTTCGTCAGGAAGGAGCGACATGAACGAACAACGCACTCTACCCCGGCTTCTGGAGATCAGCGCCGAGCGGTTTCCCGACAACGTCCTGATGTGGGAGAAGAAGGCCGATAAGTACGAGGGGACGACTTTCGCTCAGATGCGGGCCCTCGTCCACCGCTTCGGGGCCGGGCTGATGAGCCTGGGACTGGAAAAGGGCGATCGCGCGGCCCTGATCTCCGAGGGCCGCAACGACTGGGTCATGGGCGAGCTCGGCCTCCTCTATGTCGGTGCGGTCGACGTGCCCATCTCGGTCAAAGTCGACGAGCTGGCCGACCTCAAGTTCCGTCTCCTCCACTCGGGCTGCAAGATGGCCCTGGTTTCCCCTGGCCACATCGACAAGATCCGGCGGATCAAGGCCGACCTGCCCGAGCTCAAGCTGACCATCTGCTTCGACGGCCTGAAATCGTTCGAAACCGACGAAGTCTCGGCTGCGACCGTGCTCAAGCACGGCGAGGATTTCCTCGGCCACAGCCGGGCCGCCTTTGAGGCCCGTTGGCAGTCCGTGCGCGAGAGCGATCACGCCAACATCTGCTACACCTCGGGAACCACCGCCGACCCCAAGGGCATCATCCTGACCCACCGCAACTATACGGCCAACGTCGAGCAGGGCACGGCCATGATCGATCCCCAGCCGGACTGGGTCCTGTTCAACGTCCTGCCCTGGGACCACGCTTTCGGGCATACCTGCGGCATCTACATGATGATGAAATCCGGGGCCTCGATCGCTTCGGTCCAGCAGGGGCGGACCGCCATGGAAACCGTAAAGAACGTGCCCCTCAACATCAAGGAACTCCGCCCGCACGTTTTTTTAAGCGTGCCGGCCCTGGCCAAGAACTTCCGCAAGACCATCGAAAAGGGTGTCCGGGACAGGGGCCCCAAGGCCGAGGCGCTCTTCGCCAAGGCCATGAAGACCGCCTATGCCTATAATAAGGAGGGCTGGAATCGCGGCCGCGGGGCCCAGAAGATGAAGAAGCCCGTTCTGGCCCTTTACGACAAGCTCCTGTTCAGTAAGATCCGGGCGAATTTCGGCGGCCGGCTGAAGTTCTTCGTCGGCGGCGGGGCCCTGCTCGACATCGAGCTGCAGCGCTTCTTCTATGCCGTCGGCATCCCCATGCTTCAGGGCTATGGGCTGACGGAAGCCGCCCCGGTCATCTCGGCCAACAGCCTGACCCACCACAAGCTGGGGTCCTCCGGCCGGGTGATGTCCGGCCTGGAGGTCCGCATCTGCGATTCGGACGGCAACGCCCTCCCCGCCGGCGCCTCGGGCGAGATCGTGGTCCGCGGCGAAAACGTCATGGCCGGCTACTGGCGCAACGACAAGGCCACGGCCGAGGCGCTGCGGGGCGGCTGGCTCTATACCGGCGATCTGGGCTACCTCGATCGGGACGGCTATCTCTATGTCCTGGGCCGGGTCAAGAGCCTGCTCATCGCCAACGACGGCGAGAAGTACAGCCCCGAGCTGATCGAGGAAGCCGTTACGGACAGCTCGCCCTACATCGAACAGCTGATGCTCTACAACGACCAGTCGCCCTATACGGTGGCCCTGCTCGTCCCGGCCAAAGAGGCCGTCCTGGGCTGGCTGAAGAAAAAGAGCCTCTCGGTCAAAGAGCCCGAGGGGCGCGACGCCGGGCTCCGGCTCCTGGAGGGGGAGATCGCCAAATATCGAGAGGGCGGCGAATTCGCCGGCCAGTTCCCCGGCCGCTGGCTGCCGTCCGCGATCGCCGTCCTGGGCGAGTCGTTCACCGAGCAGAACCGCCTGCTCAATTCGACCCTCAAAATGGTCCGCGGCCGGATCGTCGATTATTACCGGAACCGGATCGATTTCCTTTATACCGCTGAGGCCAAGAGCATTCTCAACTCCCAGAACCGGGCCATTGTGGAGCGGTTTGAGTAAGGCCCGTCAGGCGGATTCGACGCGATCGCGGCCCGCGGCCTTGGCCCGATAGAGGGCTTTGTCCGCCTTGTTGATCAGAGCCTCGGTCTCCGCGGCGTCGTCGGGGAAGGCGGCCACCCCGGCGCTCAGCGTCGGTGCGCCGGCGCCCGCCGCCGCCCCTAACCCGATCCGGATGCGGTCCGCCAGGCCGCGGGCGTTGGCCCGGGGCGTTTCGGGCAGGAGGATGGCGAACTCGTCGCCGCCGAAGCGGGTCACGATATCCTGTTTGCGGGTGATGCCGCGCAGGAACTCGGCCGTCCGCTTAAGGAGCTCGTCCCCTTCGAGATGGCCGTGGGCGTCGTTGTAATCCTTGAACCGATCGAGATCCAAGATGATGAGCGACAGCGGGCGTCCGTAGCGCTTGGCCCGCCCGAATTCCTCCGCCAGCTTGTCGTTAAAATGACGCCGGTTGTAGGCCGTGGTCAGGGGGTCGGTGATGGACAGCTCGCGGTCGTGCCGGCGGAAATCCTCCAGGGTGTCCAAGAGTCGGTCGAAGGAGGCGCCCATCCGGGCCAGCTCGTCTTTCCCGGACAGCCGCAGGCGGACCGAGGTGTCGCCCGAGGCGCGGACTTTTTCGAACAGGCGGTCGATGCGGCCGATCCTCCGGACGATGAGCAGGTCCAGGAAGATCAGGTTCATGGCTAGGATAACGGCCGCGCAAGCCAGCAGGGCGAACAAGAGATAGCGACGAGAGATCCGGCCGTGGGCGTAGATCGGCCGGGGTGAATCCGCGCGGATGATCAGGGCGGGTCGGCCCAAGTAATCGATCAGCAGGCCGTAGCCTGAGATGGCATCCGGCCCGGCGGTTCGAATGGACGTCGTTCGGCCCGCCAGCAGCTCCGTCCGGGCGTCGCGCACGTCGGCCGGTAAATCGGCCGCCTCCGCTGGGAAAACCTTCAGCCGGAGTCCGGTCAGGACTTCGATGCGTGTGATCAGCGTTTCATCGAGATAGCGGGCGAAAATCACCGTTCCGTGGGCGGGTCCGGTCTCGTCCGAGCGGAGGATCGGGGCCGCGGCGAAGAGGAGGGGTTGTCTGGATAGGAGAAGCAGGCCTGTCCGGACCTCGGTCCCTCCGGCCGGACGGAGAAGCGGGCTGTCGGGGGCGATATGGGCGGCGAATTCTTTGGGCAGGGATCCCGGCAGGCCGTCCCCCGTGTCGGAGACCCGACCGAACAATTCCCGGCCGTCGGGACGGAAGATGGCGATCAAATCGATCTTCAGGTCGCCGAAGGTCGATGCGGTGATATTGGTCTTGATGAAATCGCCGTCGGCGCTGGTCATGAATTCGTAGAGGTCATCCCAGAAGGCCCAGTCCCGGGTCTGGCCGCGGATCGTCTCCAGGTCGTTGGCCAAGGAGCTTTTCACGGCCGCGACCTTGGTCTGGACGTCCTCGCGTTCCAGGGCGGAGAAGCTCGTTTGGAGCCGCTTGGAGAGGATGGCGAAAAGCAAACCGATCATGACCAGGATGATGGCGCCGGTATGAAGCAGAGTCCTTTGGCGAAGGTTCATGAAGAGACGATTCCTCGCGCTAAATTCTTGCCCGAAATTATCCGACTTTCGCGGCCTCGAAGCAAGGAAAAAAACGCTATAATACCGGTCAGGAGGCCCGCCATGGTTCAGTCTCTCGGCCCGGATCGGGGGAGGCTCCCCGGTTGAGCGCTGCCGCCACGGTTTGCCATACCCTTGAGCTGGACGGCCGGACGGTCCGGCTTTGGCTGCTGCGCGGCAGCGGCCGGAGGGTCAGGATCGTAGTCCAGCCCGACGGCCGGATCACCGTCCACGCCCCGACCCGGATGCCGGAGGATCAGATCCTCGGCTTCGTCCGCGGCAAGTCGCGCTGGATCGCCCGGACCCTGCACCGGGTCGATAATTATATCCGCCTGCCCCATCCCGAGCGGTTCCAAGCCGGCGAAGCCGTGGCCTACCTCGGGGTGCCCCATCCCTTGGTGGTCGAGGGGGGCGGCCGAGCCGCGGCGAAGATGTCCGGCGGTTCGCTGATCGTCCGCGTTCCCGATCCGACCGACGGGGCGGCGGCGCAGCGGGCCGTGGATCGCTGGCTGAAAGCCCGGGCCGGGGAGGTCTTCGAGCGGGTCTTGGCGCGCCACCTGACCGTCGCGTCCCGGTTCGGCATTCCGCGGCCGAGCTGGTCCCTGCGCCGGATGCAAAGGCGTTGGGGCAGCTGCGGGCGCGACGGTCGCATCGTCCTCAATGTCCGGCTGGTCCAGACGCCCTTGGAATGCATCGAATACGTCATCATGCACGAGCTGTGCCACCTGAAGCATCACCACCACGGAGGGGATTTTTACGCTCTCCTGACCCAGGTCATGCCCGACTGGCCCCGCCGCAAAGAGCTTCTGTCTAAGATCGTGGTCGGCTGAAGGGCCGGCCGGCGGTCTTTTTATCGAGAGGGAGAGATGGCCCTATGGCGCTTGTCCGGCGGAGATCGTATCTATGGTGTCGACCGCTCGATTCCTCCGGCGGCCGCGGCCTAGTCCGGTCAGGAGTACGAACATGATGCAGTCGAGGACATTAGCGGCGTGGGCTTTGATTTTTGGGTTTCTAGGCACCGGGGCCGTCGCGCGCCAAGCAGGGCGATTCCCCATGCTCAAGGGCCCTTACCTCGGACAGCCGCTCCCGGGCGACACGCCCATGCCGTTCGCTCCTGGAGTCGTCTCCTGCGGCCTGTTCACACGCGACATCACCTGGACGCCGGACGGGAAGGAGCTCTATTTCTCGGTCTCGGCCTTTGGCTTCAACCTGGTTTTTCAAACTCGGATCGCCGACGGCGTCTGGACCGAGCCGGCGCCGGCGTCGTTCTCCCGCGACGCGCGGTATTTGACTTATGAGCCGCATGTCGCGCCGGACGGGAAGCGCTTATTCTTTCTGTCCGACAAGCCGTTGACCGAGGGGGGCGAGCGCAACCAGAACATCTGGGCCGTGGACCGGGCGGGCGACGGCTGGGGCGAACCCCATGTCGTCGGGGGCACGGTCAGCACGGAGGATGCCGAGTATTTCCCCTCGACGACCCGCGATGGAACGCTCTATTTCACCCGTATGCCCAAGGGCGAGCGGACGAACTGGATCTACCGGGCCCGACGCCAAGGCGACGGTTATGGCCCGGCCGAAAAGCTCCCTCCTGAGGTCAATTGCGGGACGAATCGATTCAACGCCTGGATTGATCCCGACGAGCGGTTCATTATCGTGCCTGCGGCTGGAATGCCCGATACGATCGGCTCTACGGATTACTACATCGTCTTTTGCAACTTCCGGGACGAATGGAGCCGGCCGGTCAACCTCGGCCCGGCCGTCAATACGACCGGCGGGCAGGAGTTCTCGCCCGCTCTGTCGCCGGACGGCAAGTTCTTTTTTTTTATGACGACGCGGCCCAATCCGGGGACGGCCGATCGGTTGACGAGGGGCGCCTATATGGAGCTGCAAGCAGCCCTGTCCCGGCCCGGGAACGGAAGCGCCACAGTCTATTGGATGAGCTCGGCCTTCCTGGAAAACCTCCGTCCATCGCCCGAGGGCCCGGCGTCCAACCCCGCCGAACGCTGATGGGAGAATCCTCCTCGCCTTCGCTGGCCGAGCCCGTTTGACCCCGCCACCCCGATTCATCGGCCCACGCTCCAAGAATCCGTAGCGGCGATCCAATTCGCTGGAGTCCGCAGCGAATCCCGAAAGCGGTTTCGGCGAAGCCGCGTCGCTCTGACATGGATTCGCAAAGGTACGCTTTTTTGTACCTAGACTGCCGCTGCGTCGCCGGCGTCGGGCCGCTGAGCCCGATCCCCGTCCCCCCTCGGTAGATCCCCCGATCGCGCCGGTTGCGGTCCGCGCGATGCCATCGCCGGTCCGCCTTGGCCGCCTTGGCCGTTGCATCGGGGCCTGGTTTTGAGTATGTTGGAGGCCAATCCCCGCACCGGAGGTCTCCATGTCCGACGATCTCAAAAACCCCAGCCGCCGCGAATTCCTGAAGACGGGCGCCGTCGCCTCGGTGGGCACGGCCCTGGCCGGCCTCTCGCTCCCGGGCCAGGCCGAAGCCCGGTCCGGCGGAGCCAGGTCGCAATTCAAAACGGCCCCGATTGAAACCGTTCGGGTCGGATTCGTCGGCGTCGGCGGGATGGGCTCGGCCCACGTCCAGAACTATATGAACATCGACGGCGTCGAGATCAAGGCCGTCTGCGACATCGTCCCGGCCAAGGTCGAGCGGGTCCAGAAATGGTGCACGGACGCCGGCCGGCCCAAGCCCGCGGGCTACTCCAACGGGCCGCGCGATTTCGAGCGGATGTGCGAGAAGGAGGATCTCGATTTGGTCATGACCGCCACCCCCTGGGAGTGGCATGTCCCCGTTTGCCTGGCGGCGATGAAGAGCGGCAAGCATGCCGTGACCGAGGTCCCCGCGGCGATGTTTCTGGATGACTGCTGGGCCCTGGTCGAGACGGCCGAAAAATACGGCAAGCACTGCCAGATGATGGAGAACTGCTGCTACGACCGGATCGAGCTGATGACCCTCAACCTAGTCCGGCAGGGAGTCCTGGGCGAGGTCTTGCACGCCGAGGCCGGCTACCTGCACGACCTGCGCGAGGTTAAGTTCTCCAAGGATGGCGAGGGGCTGTGGCGGCGGGCCTGGGCCCAGAAGCTCAACGGCAATCTCTATCCGACCCACGGCCTTGGCCCGGTGGCCCAGTGCCTGAACGTCAACCGCGGCGACGCCTTCGACGTGCTCGTCTCGATGAGCTCGCCCGGCCGGGGCCTGCAGGAATATGCCGTCGAAAAGTTCGGCCCCGATTCGCTCCAGGCCAAGGAAAAATATGTTCTAGGCGACGTCAATACCAGCCTGATCCGGACCAAGCTGGGCAAGACGATCATCCTCATCCACGACACCAATCTGCCCCGGCCCTATACCCGGATCAATCTGGTCCAGGGGACCAAGGGCCTGGCCCACAAATGGCCCGATCGGGTCTACGTCGAGGGCCGGGCCGCCAAGATGCACGAGTGGGACGATTTCGAGAAGTTCGCCGCCGAGTTCGAGCACCCGCTGTGGAAGGCCATCGCCTCCAAGGGCGAAGGCCGCGGCCACGGCGGCATGGATTACATCGAGGACTACCGGCTGATCCAATCCCTGCGCCAAGGCGAGCCGCTCGACCAGGATGTCTACGATGCGGCCGCCTGGAGCGCCGTCGTCGAAGCCAGCTGCCGAAGTGTCGCGGCCAAAGGCAAGCCGGTCGAGATCCCCGACTTCACCCGCGGGCTATGGAAGACCAACCCCCCGCTGGGGATCATCACCGCGTAGCGTCTAGAGCCTGGCGGCGATGGCGTCCACGGCCTTCTGAGGGGAGGCCGCGCCGAATTGGAATTCGATCTCCTCGCCGCTCTTCATCTTGAGCGCCAGGGCCTTGACGAATAGCGATTTCTTGACCGCTTGGGCTTGGCCGATCTCGATGAAGGGGATGGTCATATGGTTGTCGGTCCGAGCCAGGGCCTTGTGCCGCTCCCACCAGTTTCCGATCATGGCGGCGGCGTTCTCGGCCAGGGCCACTTCGGACCTGAAATGGACCCCCTGGTTTGTGACATGCAGCTTTCCAGCGAGTTTGGCCGAGTTCGGGCGCGGATCGCCCAAAAAAACGGACCAGGAACCGATTAGCTCTTCGCCTTGGGCCAGCCAAGATTCAGCCATGATCTCCTCCTTCGGGAACGGGCGGGTTCCCAGCGTACCATGTTCGGAATATAGCCTCCGGCCGACCCGTGTGTCAAGGCGCCGCCTTTTCACACAATCAGCATGCAGTCGCCGTAAGAAAAGAACCGATAGCGCTCTTTGACGGCTTCGCGGTAGGCGTCCAGAACGAGCTCGCGCCCGGCCAGGGCCGAGACGAGAAGCAGCAGCGTCGATCGAGGCAGGTGGAAGTTCGTCAGCAGGCGATCGACGATTTTGAATTCGAACCCGGGGGTGATGAATAAGGAGGTGGCTCCCGGACCCGGCCGGACCCGGCCCGAACGGCCGGCGCTTTCGAGCGTCCGGACGACGGTCGTGCCGACGGCGAGGACGGGCCGGGCCTCGGACTTGGCTCGGTCGATGGCGGCCGCGGCGGGCTCGGGCACGTCGTAGGATTCCTCGAGCATGCGATGGTCCTCGATCCTGTCCGTCCGCATCGGTTGGAAGGTGGCCAGCCCGACCCGGAGAGTCACCCGGGACGTCTCGACCCCCTTGGCCCGGATTCGCTCCAGGATCTCCGGCGTAAAATGGAGCCCTGCCGTCGGGGCGGCGATGGCGCCCTCGTTGACGGCGAAGACGGTCTGGTAGCGCTCGAGGTCGCGCTCCCGATCGGCCGGATCGGCCTTGGCCCGCTTGATGTAGGGAGGCAGGGGGGCGAACCCGACGCGCTTCAGCCTTCCCAGGACGTCGAGAACGGCGAAGCGCAGGAGCCGACGGCCTGCTTCGGCGGCCGGCCCCTCGGGCAGGGACGCCGTCCCCTTCAGGTCGTCGGCGAAAACGACTTCATCGCCGGGGCGAACGCGCCGGGCCGGCTTGCACAGGACGTCCCAGAGCCCGGGCTCGACTTCCTTCAAGAAGAGAAACTCGATCGTCGCTTGGCCCCGTTTTCCCCAGGCCTTGGCCGGGATGACCTTGGCGTCGTTGAGGACGACAAGTTCGTCGCCGCTTAGCAAGTCCGGAAAATCGCGGAATTCGCGGTGGGAGATCTGCCCCGTCCTCCGTTCGACGACCATCAGCCGCGAATCGTCGCGGCGGAGGGCCGGCCGCTGGGCGATCAGTTCCGCCGGCAGATCGAAGTCGAAATCCTGCATTCTCATAGGGGAGGTCCTTGAGCGGCGCGGCGCATGGGGCCAGGATAGCCGGAATGCGACTTCCGCCGCAAGGGGACTGAGATGACGTGCCTGTCGGGATGCGCTAAAATGAAGGGCGATCCCTCAAGTGAGTCATCGATGAGAACAACACGATCCCTTCGCGTCGCAGCTGCCCTGATCCTGCTGGCGATGCTCGCAGGAGCGATGGCCTGCCGGGCAGAAGCCCCCGAGCAGCCCGCCGAGCCGCCCGCGCCTATCGAAACGACCCTCCGCAACGTCACGGCCGAAACCGTTCATTACACCATTCGGGTCCTCTTCTCGAATGTCGGCCCGGTGACCCGCACCCTCGCTCCCGGCGCCGTGGACCGTTTCCCGAGCCGGACGTCGATGGACCTGGAGTTCAACAACGGCGATCATCTCAAGCTCTACCGGCTGGAGCCCGGCACGGCCCATTCCTTCAGGCTGGACGAGAACGGGCGGCTGGAAATGTTCAAGGGCGCGCACGGCCGGGCCGACGCCGCTGACCTGGCGCCTTTCGTGCCGACGCCCATGCCGGTGGTCGAGAAGATGCTCGCGGCGGCCGGGGTCGGGCCTCAAGACGTTATTTATGACATCGGCTGCGGCGACGGCCGCATCCTGATCACGGCCGCCCGCAAGTACGGCGCCCGCGGCGTCGGGGTCGACATCGTTCCCGAGCGGATCAAGGAATGCCTGGCCGGGGCCAAGGAGGCCGGAGTTGAGGGCTTGGTCGAGTTCCGCCTGCAGGATGCCATGACCTTGGACCTCTCCCCGGCGACGGTGGTCACCCTCTACCTGCTGCCGGAATCCAATCTTCTTCTGCGGCCCCGCATGGAGGCCCAACTTCGCCGGGGGACGCGGGTTGTGACCCACAACTATACGATCGAGGGCTGGGAGGCAAGGGGCGTCAAATCGGAATCCCTGACCGACGACGTCGGGACGGAGCACTCCGTCTACCTGTACGTCAAATAGGAGGCGGGCTAGTGTCCCGTCTCATAATTACCGATCCCATAATCTCCCTGGAGACGGGACACTTCCAGGGGGGAGACAAGCTCCCCCCTCGGCGCTCCGCTGACCCCCTGAGGGGGGCCTCGCCGCCCCCCTCATACTCCCCGGCGGTTGTGCGTCTAGCCTGCTTGGGACTTAGTCAATGAATTTCCGAGACGCCCAACTAGAACAGCTTCTTCTGCCCGACGGGCCGGCCCGCCGCCGGCTTCTCGCCCGGCCCTGCAAAGCCCAGGTGGCGCCAGGCTTTCTCGGTCAGCTTGCGGCCGCGCAACGTCCGCTCCAGGAAGCCGATCCGCATCAGGAAGGGCTCGTAGATGGACTCGATGGTGTCCTTGTCCTCGTCGATGGCCGCGGCGATGGTCGAAATGCCGACCGGCCCGCCGCCGAAGTTCTCGATGATCGTGGTCAGGATCTTGCGGTCCACGTCGTCGAGCCCGATCTCGTCGACCTCCATCATGTCCAGGGCGTAGCGGGCTTCCTGGCCGGTGATGACGCTGCCGCCGCGCACCTCGACATAATCGCGGACCCGCCGCAACAGCCGGTTGGCCACCCGGGGCGTCCCGCGAGATCGCAGGGCGATGGCCTCCGCGCCTTCCCCGTCCAGCTTAACCTTCATCAGCCCGGCCGAGCGCAGCAGGACGAGCTTGAGATCCTCGTCCCGGTAGTAATCCAGCCGGTGGATGATGCCGAAGCGGGAGCGCAGCGGCGCCGTGATGCGGCCGGCCCGGGTGGTGGCCCCGATCAGGGTGAATTTCTTCAGGGCCAGCTTGTGGCTCCGGGCGGCCGGGCCCTGGCCGATGACGATGTCCAGATGGAAATCCTCCATGGCCGAGTACATGATCTCCTCCACAGCCGGTTGGAGACGGTGGATTTCGTCGATGAACAGGATTTCCTTGGCCTGCATATTGGACAGGATGGCCGACAGGTCGCCGGCCCGCTCGATGACCGGGCCCGAAGTGGGCTTGATGCCGACCCCCATCTCTTTGGCCAGCAGGTAGGCCAGGCTCGTTTTGCCCAGCCCGGGCGGTCCGTAGAGCAGGACATGGTCGAGATGCTCGCCGCGCTTGCGGGCGGCGGCGATGAAGATCTTCAGGTTGGCCTTGATGGTGTCCTGGCCGATGAACTCGTCGAAGCTCCGCGGCCGGAGGCTGTCCTCAAAAAGGAGATCCTCCTTGGTCCGAACCGGGCTGAGGACGGCGGGAGTGCTCACGGGGCTCATAGCTTGGCCAGCTTCTTGAGGCATTCGCGGAGCAGCTTCTCGAAGCCCTCATCCTTGTCGCGATGGGCCCGCACGGTCTCCTCGACCACCCGCTCGATCTCCTTGCGCCGGAAGCCGAGGTTGAGCAGGGCCGAGACGAGGTCTTCGGCCTCTTGGGCGCTCTTCCCCCGCAGCAGGCTTTCCTTCTTCTCCAGCTTGTCGGCCAGCTCCATAGCGATGCGCAGCGCCGTCTTCTTGCCGATGCCCGGGACCTGGGAGAGGCGGGCCACGTCGGAGGCCCGGACGGCCTCGGCCAGCTCGTCCGTCCCGATCCCCGAGAGAACGGCCAGGGCCAGTTTGGGCCCGATGCCGGAGATGCCGATGAGCTTGAGAAAAAGATCCTTCTCTTCGGCCGTCCCGAAGCCGTAGAGCGAGAGCGAGGTGTCGGTCAGGTGGGTGTGGATGAGGAGCTCGATCGCAGAGCCCTCCTCGCCCAGCTTGAAGAAGGTGGACAGCGGAATCCCGGCCGCGTAGCCGACTCCGTGGCAGTCGACCACCACCTGGTGCGGTTCTTTGCGGAGAAGAGTTCCCTTGAGGTGCGCGATCATGCCGGGAGCATTGTAGACCAAAGCCCGTCGGGAAAGCAAAGCGCGGCCGGGAAACGCTCCCTATTCCTTCAGCCGGAGCGGCCGCGGGAACCGAGTCCCGGCCGCCAAAAGAGCGGCCACGAGCATCATCGTCCCGGCCGCCCGGAAGGCGGGCCCGTAGCTCCCGGCGGCGTCGGCGATGCGGCCGGCCAGGAGCGGGCCGATGACGCCGCCGATGCCCCAGGCGGTGAAAAGGATTCCGTAGTTGGCGCCCAGGTTTTTCGTCCCCCAGCGATCGGAGGCCGTCGCCGGGAAGAGCGAGAGGCAGGCCCCGTAGTTGAAGCCCGCCAGCGCGATCCCCAGGCCAAGTCCCGGCCCGGTGGTGAAGCGGTCGAAAAAGAACAGGACGGCCGCCTGAGCCATAAAGACGGCGACCGTGGTCCGATACCGGCCCAGCCGGTCCGATAGAAATCCCCCGACGACCCGCCCTCCGGCGTTGAAGAGAGCCAGCCAGCCGACGAAAAGAAAGCCGGCCGGGATCGTCCCTGACGATTGGACGGCGACTATGCGGGCCGCATGCCCGATGATCATCAGTCCCGCGGTTGCGGCGGCGACGAATTGGAGATAGAGGGAGGCGAAGCGGGGCGTCCGGATCATCTGTCGCCAGGTGCCGTCGGCCTCGGCGGGGAGACCGCCCGCGGACGGGTGAAGGGGGGACGCAGGGACGGGCATCCGGGCTGCAGGCGGATTGACCAGGAAGCGGGCGGAGATTCCGCCGATCGCCAGAAAGAGAATCCCCAGGGCGCGGAAGGCGCCGGCGATGCCGCGCCCGGCCAGCAGGAATTCGGTGAGGGGCGCCAGATAGACCGGAGCCAGCCCGAAGCCGGACACGACGATCCCGGTGATCAGTCCCTTTCGTTCGGGTCCGAACCACTTGACGGCGGCCGGAGTGGCGGAAGCGTAGCCGAGGCCGATGCCCGCGCCGGACAGAACGCCGAATCCCAGGAGGATCGCCGCCGGCGCATCCGGACGGCCCAGGCCGGCGACGAGGAGGCCCGCCCCGCAGAGAGCCGCCCCGGCCGTGGCGACGCGGCGCGGACCGAAGCGATCCTGCCAGCGGCCGGCCGGAACCATGACCAAGGCGAAGCAGGCGATGGCCATGGTGTAAGGCAGGGTGGCGGCCGTCCGCGACCAACCGAAGCCGCCGCCCGAGACGGGTTCGGCCAAGGCGCGGCCGATCAGGCTCCAGGCGAACAGCACGCCCATGGCCAGGTTGAGCCCCAGGCCGGCCGCGACGACGGTCCAGCCCCGATTCGCGCCGTTTCGCCGAGAGACGCCCATGGGCGAACGATCATAGCGGAGGGGCCCGGGGGAGTCAACGGAAGGCCCGGATGGCGATTGACGCCGGCCGGCATCATCGTATAAATAGAGTCAGCCCTCCCAGTCCAGGAGAAGAAGGCCCATGATGCTTCGATCCGGAGCCCGCTCGGTTTTCGCCCTCATCGCTTTCGCGTTTGCCGCCTCCGGCCTTTTCGCGGGCGGGCCGCGCGGCCAAGCCGCGGTCCCGGGATTCGCTCTGGTCCGGGACGGCCGCCCCGCTTGTGTCATCGCCCTGCCGCCGGGCGCCTCGGCCGCGGATCGGCGGGCGGCGGAGATCCTGCGGGAGTCCGTGCGCCGGATGACGGGGGCGGAGCTTCCGATCGTCGACAAGGCCAAGCCCGTCCCGGACGGCGAGATATGGATCGGGTACGGGCTGGGCGTCTATCCCGATTCCTTCCGTCCGGCCGCCGCCAGGCTGAAACCCGGAGGATACCTCGATGTCGTCTCCAACCGGGCCGTTTACATCCTCTCGGGCGGCGGCAAGGGCTCGATCTACGGCGTCGTTCATCTTCTGGAAAAATATTTCGGCTGCCGCAAATACAGCCCGACGGCCGACTTTTTCCCCGTTTCCGCGTCGCTGGCCTTGGGGCGCGTCTTCGATCTGGACAATCCGGCCAACGATTTTCGCTGCGTCAACGGCGACTTTGTCCAAGACCCAGACTATAGGGACTGGCTGCGGCTGGACGGAACCGAGGAGATGTTCGCCAAGGGCTATTATGTCCACACCTTCAACCGGCTTCTGCCTTGGGCCGAGTTCTTCGCCGATCATCCCGACTATTACGCCCTGATGAACGGCAAGCGCATTATCGACCAGCTCTGCCCCTCGCGGCCCGAAGTCTTCGACCTTCTGGCGGATCGGCTGGCGAAGGAGATGGCCGCCCAACCCGACCAGAAGGTCTGGTCGGTCAGCCAGAACGACAATTCTTCCTACTGCCGGTGCCCGGACTGCCTGAAAATCATCGCCGAAGAGGGGACGCCGGCCGGCCCGATCCTGAGGCTCGTCAACCGCCTGGCGGCCCGCTTCCCGGACAAGATCATCTCGACTCTGGCTTATCAGTTCTCCCGGCCCGCGCCCAGGGTGACGAAGCCGGCGGCCAACGTCCAGATCATGCTCTGCACGATCGAGCTTAATCGCAGCCTGCCGATCGCCGAGGATCCCTCCAGCGCCTCCTTCGTCCGCGACATAGAAGATTGGAGCCGGTTGACGAAGAATCTCTATCTCTGGGATTACACCGTCGATTTCGCCCACCAAGTCTCGCCCTTTCCCAACCTCCACGTCCTGCAGCCCAATCTGCGCTTCTTTGCCCGCAACGGCGCCCGGCAGCACTTTCAGCAGACCAACACCTCGCCGGGGCACGAGTTTTCGGAGCTCAAGGGTTGGATCCTGGCGAAGCTCCTCTGGAACCCCGACCTGGACGTCGACGCGGCGATCAACGATTTTCTGGCCGGGTATTACGGGACCGCGGCGCCTTTCATCCGCCACATCATCGATTCCTATCGGGAGGCCCTGGCCGTCTCGGGCGCCAAGCTCGACATCTATGAGCCGCCCAACGCCCACGCCGAAGGCTTTCTCTCGGCCGAGAGGGTCGCCGTCTACGACGCCGTCTTCGACCTGGCCGAGAAGGCCGTCGCTGCAGATCCCGAGCGCCTCCGCCGCGTCCGTGCCGCCCGGCTCCCGCTCCAATACGCCGAGCTCGAGATCGGCAAGGCCGACATGTTCGGCCCGCGCGGATTCTATGCCGAGGACCAGGGCCGGTTCGAGCCGCGGCCGGAGAAGGGCCGCCTTTTAGACGCCTTCTTCACCGCCTGCCTAGATGCCGGGGTGCGCAGCCTCAACGAGTCGGGCCTGGCCCCCAAGGCCTATTACGACGCCGTCCGCCGGTTCATCGACGTCCAAGTCGAGGGCAACCTGGCTTTTCGCCGCAAGGTCGAGGCCGATCCGGCCCCGGCGGCCAAATACGGCCGCGGCGACCTGGCTTTGCTCACCAACGGGGTGCGGGGGGCGGGCGATTATAAAGTTCATTGGCTGGGCTGGGAGGCGGCCGATTTCAGCCTCCGTCTGGACTTGGGCGAGGTGCGCCGGGTCCGTTCCATCGCCTTGAGCACACTCTACGACCCGAAAAGCTGGATCTTCCATCCCCGCCGGGTGACTTGCGAGGCGTCCGCGGACGGGGCCGAATGGCGGCCGATCGGCGTCACGGAGATCGACGGCGACCAACGGAGCGAGGCCTTGATCCGGAATTTCGAATGGATCGTGGACTTGGCCGGCGTCCGGTTCATCCGGTTCCGGGTCGAGGGAACCAAGGCCAATCCGAGCTGGCACCCTTCGGCCGGGGGCGCGTCCTGGGTCTTCGTCGACGAGATCGTCGTGCGATAGAATCGGCTCCGGGCCTCCGGCTCTCTGCCCCAGGGGCGGATTGACTCGGTCCCGGGGCCGGATTATACTCCACGCGTCAACTTGTGATGTCCGCTTCAAGGTTTCCGACTTCTCGCGCCGTCTCTCCAACGGATCGGTTCGAGACCGGATAGATGATAAAGCGCACGTTTTCCGGAAAGTCGAAACCCGGGGGAGCCGCGGGCTTTTTCGGGGGGTTTTTCTTCGCCTTTCTGCTCCTGGCGGCTGGGATCGCGGCGGCGGGCATATACTTCTTCCAGGGCCAGAAGCATCGTCTCGAGGCCGGCTATAAGCGCGATTTGGCCGCCATTGCCGCCTTGAAGTCTCACGAAATCGAAATGTGGCGGTACGAAAGGCTGGGCGACGCCGTCGCCCTTTCCGGCAATCCCTTCCTCGCCGCCCAGGCGGCTCGCTTCATTGCCAATCCGCGTTTGACCGGTTTAGCGAGCGAGCTCGGGACTTTTCTATCGAAGCTTTGCGATGTGTATCGATATCGATCGGCTTGGCTTCTGGATCCCGACGGCCGGGTTCTGATCCGGCGGGGCGGGAGGCCGGATGAGCCGCCGGGCGAACAAGCCTTGCGCCGAGCCCAAGCCATTGGAAAGACGGGGATCGCCGCCCTTGGAGACTTGGAGGAAGCGGCCTCCGATGGGGCCGTTCACATCGACGTTTTCGTCCCCCTCTCTCCGCCCTCTCCAACGGGCCCGGCCGTCGGGACGATCGTGCTGCGCTCCGATCCCGCCGACTTTCTTTACCCCCTGATTCAGACTTGGCCGACGCCCAGCCGCTCGGCGGAAACGCTTCTCGTCCGGCGCGAAGGCCAAGACGTTCTCTACCTCAACGAGCTGCGGCATCGCCGGAACACGGCTTTGCACCTGCGGATGTCGGGCGGAGACGTTAATCTGCCCGCGGCCATGGCCGTTCGGGGCACCGAAGGCGAGGTGGAGGGAATGGACTACCGGGGCGTCCCGGTTCTGTCCGCGATCCGAAGAATTCCGGATTCGCCTTGGTTCCTGATCGCCAAAGTCGATCTGGCCGAGATCAGGGCCCCTCTCCGCCGGGAGGGATTCCTCATGGCCAGCCTCTGCCTGGTCCTGATCGCCGCGGCGGGGCTGGGCTTGAGTTGGCTCGAACGGCGCGAGCGGGCCGAGTACCACCGCCGAGCGGAAGCCGAGATCCAAAAAAGGAACGAGGTCCTGCGGGGCGTCCAAGAAAGCACGGAAGCCCTGATTTTTTCGCTGGACCGTGACTTTCGCTACACCAGCTTCAACAGCGGCCATGCCGCGGCCATGAAGGCCCTCTATGGAAAGGACATCCGGCCGGGGATGTGGTTCTACGACGCCATGACCGTGGCCGAAGACCGGAAAGCGGCCCGGGCCAATCTGGAGCGCGTCTTGCGGGGCGAGAGCATTACCGACGAATCGTTCTCGGGCGATGATGAGCTCTTCCGGCGCTATTTCCAGGTCACCCACAATCCCATCCGGAGCGAGGCCGGCGATATCGTGGGGGTCGTGGTTGTCTCCCGCGACATCACGGCTAGGAAAAGCGTTGAGGAAGCGGTCCGGCGGCTCAACGCCGACCTGGAACGGCGGGTCACCGAGCGGACGGCTCAGCTCGAAGCGGCCAACGCGGAGCTCGAGGCCTTCAGCTACTCCGTCTCCCACGACTTGCGGGCGCCGCTTCGAATCATTGACGGCTTCAGCCAGGCCGTCCTGGAGGAACAGGATCGGAGCTTGAACGAGGAAGGCCGCGTCTTTCTGCGCCGGATCCGGGCCAATGTCCAAGCCATGGGGAATCTCATCGACGACATGCTCAATCTGGCTCGGGTGACCAAAGCCGATCTGCGCGTCGAGGACGTCGACTTAAGCCGGCTGGCGGAGTCGGCGGCCGCTGCGCTGGCTGGGGCCTGGCCTCAGCGGACGGTTGACGTCGTTATCGCCCCCGGCCTGACCGCCCGCGGCGACGTGCGCCTCCTGCAGGCGGCACTGGAGAACCTGATCGAGAATGCCTGGAAGTTCACCTCAAAGCGTTCCGACGCCCGGATAGAGTTCGGGTCCGAGGCCGTCGAGGGGACGACCGCTTTTTTCGTCCGCGACAACGGCGTCGGATTCGACATGGCTTATGCCGGGAAGCTGTTCGCCCCCTTCCAGCGCCTGCACGCAAAGGACGAATTCCCCGGCACAGGAGTCGGCCTGGCTACGGTCCAGCGGATCGTCCGCCGCCATGGCGGCCGGGTCTGGGCCGAAGGGGTTGTCGATCAGGGGGCCGTTTTCTATTTCACCCTCGATATCGGAAAAGAGAGGCGCCATGAGTGAAAAAAGCATCTTGTTGGTCGAGGACAACCCGGACGACGTGGTCTTGACGCTGCGATCGCTCAAGAAAAACAACATCACGAACCAGGTCGTGGTCGTGAATGACGGGGTTGAGGCGCTGGCCCACTTGTTCGGCTCAGGGGCCGAGGGCGAGGCTCTTCCGACCTTGCCCGTCGTCGTCCTCCTCGACATCAAGCTACCCAAGGTGGACGGATTGGAGGTCCTCAAACGCCTGCGGGCCGAGGAGCGGACCAAGCTCCTGCCCGTGGTCATCCTGACCTCGTCCAAGGAGGAGCGCGACATTTTAAACGGGTACAAGCTGGGCGCCAACAGCTATGTCCGCAAGCCCGTGGACTTCGACCAGTTCAACGAAGCCATCAAGCATCTGGGGCTGTACTGGCTGCTCTTGAACGAATCGCCGCCGCTGAAAGAAGGTTGACTTTGTCCGATTCAGTCCGAATTCTACTGGTCGAGGATTCCGAGGACGACGCCGTCCTCATCATCCGCAAGCTGAAGGCGGATGGCTTGGACCCGGATTGGATTCGGGTGGAAGAGGCCGGGGGGCTGCGGAACGCTTTGCGGCAGCGGGCCTGGGACATCGTTCTGGCGGACTATGCTCTGCCCCATTTCAGCGGCACCGCAGCCTTGGCCTTGATCAAAGAGACGGGCCTGGATATCCCCGTGATTCTCGTCTCGGGGACTATCGGCGAGGACATCGCCATCGAGGCCATGCGGGCGGGCGCCGTCGATTACATCATGAAGGACAAGCCGGGTCGGCTGGCCCCCTCCATCCGGCGGGAGATGGCGGAAGCTCGGAACCGTCGGGAGAAGAGGCGGGCCGACGAGGACCTGCACGAGTCCGCCCTCCGCTGGAAATCGACTTTCGACGCCATCACCGACGCCATCTGCCTGCTCGACGCCGACGGGCGAATGCTCCAATGCAACAAGGCCCATCAGCGGTTTCTGAACAAGCCCGAAGCCGAGATCATTGGGGAAAAATGCCACCGGATGGTCCATGGCCTGGAAAGCTTCTTACCCGACTGCCCGTTCCAGAGAATGCTGGCCTCGAAGAGCCACGAGGAGGCCGAAGTCTTCGAACAAGGCCGCTGGATGTATGTGGCGGTCGATCCGATCCTGGATGAGAGCGGCGTCTTGACCGGCGCCGTCCATATCATGGCCGATGTCAGCCCGCGCAAGAAGGCCGAAGCGCTCGTCCAAGCCTCCCTGCGGGAGAAGGAGATCCTCCTGCGGGAGGTCCATCACCGGGTCAAAAACAACATGCAGATCATGGTCAGCCTGCTCAACCTGCAGGCCCGGAGCCTCAAGGACCCGATCCAGGCCGAGCTCCTCAAGGAGAGCCAAAGCCGGATCCGGACGATGTCCATCGTCCATGAAAAGCTCTATCGATCGGGCGACTTGTCGCGGATCGATTTCGCCGACTACATTGAGAGCCTGGCCGTCCACTTGTTCCAATTCCTGGCCGTCGATTTGCGCCGCATCAGTCTGCGGCGGGAGACGGAGGCGATCCTCCTGGACATCAACAATGCCATTCCCTGCGGGCTGATCGTCAACGAGCTCGTCTCCAACTCCATCAAGCATGGCTTCCCCGATGGGCGGGTCGGCGAGGTCATGATCAAATTTCAACGCCTGCAGGACGGCCGGCTGCTTCTGGCGGTCCGGGACGACGGCGCCGGATTCCCCGCCGGCCTTGATTATCGGGCGGCGGAATCGATGGGCTTACAGCTCGTCAATCTCCTGGTCGGACAGTTGGACGGGACTCTTGAATTGATCCGGGACGGCGGCACCGAGTTCCGGATCGTTTTTGTCGAACAGATCCCGAAGCCGCGGGTTTAAGGCGACTCACGACCGAGGCAAGGCGAGGGCGGCCGGGGGAGCGGCGTGAATCGGCGCCCGGCTCCTTACGAAGGAATCTTACGGGCTACCGCTTTGGCCAGGGCCAGGATGGTCAGGATGGGGGGGCGGCCGAGCGCGGCGGGCAAGAGTGAGGCGTCGACGAGGAAGACGTTGCCCGGCAGGCGATCGTGATGGAATGTTTTGGCTTCGGCCCGGGTGAGCGGATACATCCCTCCGGGATGCCCGGCGTTGAGGGTGCCGAGGAACAAGCGGTTCTTGGGGATGCCCAAACGACCGAATAGCTCCTCGCAAAGCCCTGTCGCCTCCGCCAACTTGGCCCGGTCCTCCGGGGTCAGCGTTTTGCGCAGGCGCCGTCTTTCGATTGAGCCCCGGCCTTGATCGGCCAGCTTGATCATCAGACTCAGGATATCCCCGGCCGGTGCGGTCCAGCGCCGGTTGAAAAAATAGCTGAGATGATCGAAATAGGGCGAGATCATATAGCCGTCTCGCTGGGCATAGAACGGCATCGGAAGCTCCGCGTTCTGGCCCGCCCCCGGACGGCGGGCTGCGACGCAGAGGACCGGGTCGACGAAAAGCCGGGGTTCGCCCGGGAATCCGGACGCGGCGAGGATGACCGGGGTTCCCAACCCCCCCGCCGCCAGGACCGTGACATCCGCGGGCATGAATCGGCTCCGGAGGCCCCTGCGAACCCGGACTCCGGCCGCTTCGCCCCCCCGCATCTCGAGACGCTCGACATGGGCGCCGGTTTCCAGCTTCGCGCCTTTGGCCAGCGCATCCTTCAGGAATTCGCGGCTGTCCCATTTGACGCCGTACGGACAGCCCAGGACGCAGCGGCCGCAATTGCGGCAGTGCTCATGGCGGCCCATTTTCGGCGTCGGACGGGGATCCAGGCCCATGGCTTCGGCGGCGGCGAAAAGTTCCCGCGTCGTCCGCCGCCAGAGCCGGCGGTGATCCGTCGTGATCGGCACCTCCCGTCCGAGGTCATCGAACTCCGGGCCCAGATCGATCCCCAAGGCCTTGAGGTCGTGGTCCAAGCGAAGGCCGTTGCCCGTCGCCAATGTCGTCGTTCCGCCCGTCCCGATGCCTCGGACGTGGATCATCCCGTCCCCGGCCCGATCGATCTTCATGGCCGGAAAGAGAAGCGAGATCTCCCGGACGTCGAAGAGCAGCCGAGCCCGCTTGGCGGCCGTGGGGATTCGAAGGCTCCAGCCGAACGGCCGGAATTCGGGCCCGGCTTCGAGGATCGTGACGTTAAAGCGGCCCTGAAGCTCGCGGGCGGCCGCGGCCCCTCCGGCCCCGCTCCCGACGACGATAGCGGTCTTCAAGGGAGCGACTCCGGAAAATCGAATTGGGCTCGGCAGGCCTCGGCTCCCTCGGTCAGTCTGGACGTGAAGGCCAGCCGCCCCCCGCCGGCCAAGCCGACGAGGAGGCCCTCATCCAGGGCGGCGATCGTCCGACAGGTCGCCGGCGAATAGGTCTCGGCGAACGAACAGGCCGTCATGCGAATCCCGCCTGACGCGGAGGCTGCGAAATCGATCCGGATCGAGCGATAGAGAAGGCGGGCCGCCCGCAGGACGTCGGCCCGGGTTCGGACGCCGAGGACGGACCCAAGCCGCCGGCCGAACGAGACGGATTCCTCCCGCAGCCTTGCTTCGGCCCGAGCCCGGGCCGGCGGGTCGGCCTGGAGGCCGGCCGCCTTCTCCTGGGTGAAGCGGGCGAAGGCGAGCCGAGCGGGTTCGCCGGAAAGACCACTCAAGTTCGGCGCGGACGATTCGAAAGCCCTGGCTGTCCGCTCGGCCAGCTCGAGAAAAAACCTCTCGCGGACGACGCGCGGGAGCCACAGCGCGGCGAGCCGCAGGCGCAGGCTCATGATCTCGCGGCGGCGGGGCTTTTCCGGACCGATCGGTAGATCAGGAAGGCGAACAGCCCGAGGGCTCCGTCCACGATGCCGTTGGCCAGGTAGACGAAGGCTCTCTGATGGAAGAAAAACAGCCCGATCGAAAGCAGGCTGGACGCGCCCTTGGCTTGGCTCAGGAGAAGGGCATAGGCCGGATTCCCGGGCTGCCGAACCATCATGAAGGACAGGATGGTCACGACGGCCATATAGCCGACGGCCAGGGCGAGGTAGAACCCGGCGCCTGCGAGCGGCGCTTCGGGCAGTCCGAACGAACGGCCGAGCGAATTCATGAGCCGCAAGACGGCGTCCGGGCTGAAGAGGAAGATCGTCCCGACTCCGGCAAAAGTCAGACCGCAAGCGATTCCGGCCGCTCGAATCATCTTGGGACTCATGTGGAACTCCTTCGGCTTCGATCGAGAAGCCCGACGAATCGCCCCGGGGCCTCGGGATGGATTTCCTTGACCAGCTCCCGCGAGGCTGAGGGCGCGATCGGCAGGCCGGCTCCGGCCCGGCTCCGCAACAGGCCCTGGTTGCGGAGCATGAAGCAATCTTCGCCGGGGGCGAACGACGAGCGCATGTCGTCCCAGATCGCGGCGAGAGGCGTCTGGCGGACGTTGCCGAACGAAAGCGGTGCGAAGACACAGGGGCTGACCTCGCCGAAGGCGTCGACATAGATCATCTTCGTCCCGGCGTTGCAGCCGAAATGGGCGCCGGCTTCGAAATGTCCCAGGTAGTTGACGGTCATTCGGGCCGACCGGTTCCAGCGATCCTGTAGACGGATCAGGCTTCGGCGTTCCTCGGCGGTGGCGATGGCGGCCGGATCGGACGGGCCTTGGAGCGATGGCTTCATCTCGCTCAACCAGGCCTCGTCGAGGCCCAGGCCGTTCAGGAATTCCAGAAACGGCTCGACGCCGTCGCTTCGGATCATCCCGGTCGAAAGGACGGCCGAGACTCCGGTATGAAGGCCGGCCTCCTTGAACATTCCGATGGCCCGCATGGCCGCGTTGAAGGCACCCGGATATCCCCGGATGGCGTCGTGCTTTTCGGCCGTCCCATGGTCCAAACTGACCGAGACCGAGAAGAGCCCGGCGCGCCGGAGGTCGTCGGCCAGGGCTGGGGTCAGCCCCATCCCGGTCGTGAACAGCTTGACGGCGCAGTCCGGGGATGCCACGGCTGTCAGATCCACGATCTCGCGGTTGAGCAACGGCTCGCCGCCGGTCAGCCCGAGCCAGAAGACGCCGAGAGCCTTCAAGTCGGAGATCGTCCGCCGGAGGGTTGCTGCGTCCATGGCCACGCCTTGACGGCCCTTGTTGTAGCAGTAGGCGCAGTGCTGGGGGCAGGCATCGGTCAGTCCGATCTGGGCGTGGGAAGGCCCCCGGCTACCGCCCAGCAGATGCTCGCGCACGAAGCGGCCGTAGGCCCGGCTGTTGAGCGGGGGGAGATGGGAATGAAGAATGACATGCCCGCCGACCCGTCGCGGCCGAAACTTCATCATATAGCGGAGCAGAAATCGATTGACGGAGGGGCGGGCCCGCAGGATGGCGGGATGGCGAATGACGCTGGCGGCGAGAACGGGGAGGGGATGTGACATGTCCGGGGCTTTTCCTCGTCCTTATTATACGCAGGAAGCGGAGACAAGTTTAGGCGTTTTTCCCATGAAAGCCTTGTTTTTTGGAAGGAATCCTGTATAATGACGATTCTTGCTTCGCCTGATATCCCCCGAAGGAAAAAAACGTGAAGATTTGCCTGATCGGACTGCCCCAATCCGGGAAGTCCTCGCTTTTCAGCGCCCTGACCGGGCTTGGCACCGGGGAGGCCGCCGCCAAGGGGACGGAGCCCGTAGCCGTCGTCAAAGTCCCCGATCTCCGGGTCGAAAATCTGACCTCCGTTTATAAGCCGAAGAAAAAGACTTTCGCCGCCATCGAATTCAGCGAGACGGCCGGCCTGACTTCGGGCGAGCCCGGACGGACGGGCTTCGCTGAGCAGGCCTTGGGCAAGCTCCGGGCCGCCGACGCTCTGCTGGCCGCGGTTCGCGGCTTCCGCGATCCCGCGGTGGCCCATCCCCTCGAGTCTATCGATCCCCTCCGCGACCTGCGCCATATCGAGGCGGAGCTCCTGTTGGCCGACCTCGGCGTCATTGAGAGCCGTCTGGAGAAGCTGGTCAAGCAGATCGCGGCCAAGAAGTCCGACCGCGACGTCCGGGAGAAGGCCGCCCTGGAGCGGTGCCGGGCCTTTCTGGAGTCCGAGACGCCGCTACGGCGGGCGGACCTGACGGCCGACGAGGAGCTTCTCCTGCGGGGCTACCGGTTCCTGACCCAAAAGCCCTTCATCGTGGCCCTGAACCTGGACGAAGCGGACATCTCAACGGAAGCCGAAGCGCTCCGCCCCTTCAAGCCCTGGCTGGAAGGCTTGAATTCCGCCGTCATCGCCCTCTCGGCCCGGCTGGAGATGGAGATCCGCCAGCTGCCCGAGGAGGACGCCCGACGCTTTCTCCAGGACTTCGGGATCGAGCGCCCGGCCCGGGCCAAGCTTATCGCCACGGCCTACGCGCTGATGGGGCTGGTTTCGTTTTTCACGGTCGGCGGCGACGAGGTCAAGGCTTGGACGATCCGGTCCGGCACTCCGGCTGCCCGGGCTGCCGGCGTCATCCATTCCGACATCGAGCGGGGATTCATCCGGGCCGAGGTCGTCGGCTACGAGGATTTTGCCGCCAAGGGCAACCTCCAGGACTGCAAGTCTGATGGGACTTTGCGCTTGGAAGGCAAGGATTACCCCGTCCGCGACGGGGACATCATCAATTTCCGCTTCGCCGTCTGACGGCTGCCGCTCAGGCCCCTGTTCAGCGGGACGAAGCTTCCACGTTCTTCTGGAACAGCCGCGTATTCAGGTGGCAGAGGGCGCAGGCCAGGGCGTCCGCGGCGTCCTCCTCCATGCTTTCGTCTTCGATCCGCAGCAAGGCTCGGATCATCACCCCGACCTGGTTCTTCTCGGCTTGGCCATAGCCGGTCACGGCCTTTTTGATCTCCAGGGCGGAGTATTCGAAGAGGGGCAGGTCCGCTTCGGCCACGGCCACCAGGACCGCGCCGCGGACTTGGCCCAAAATGAGCGCCGTCCGGGCGTTGCGGGCGAAAAATGGATTTTCGACGGCGACTTCCTCTGGGTGATGACGGGCGATGAGCTCGGCCACACCGGCTCGAATCTCCAGAAGCTTGCCGGGGAGGCCGGATTTGCGGGCCGGCTTGATGGCGCCGTAGGCGAGCACCGTCGCGTCGCCGCCGTCCGATTCGATCAGACCGTAGCCCGTGGCCTGGCTGCTGGGGTCGATGCCGAGGACCCGCATGGGAGGGGTGCCCCGGTCAGGAGTTCTCGTACTCCGCGATATCCTTGGCGTCGATATCGAAGTTGGCGGCGGCGCTTTGGACGTCGTCGTGGTCCTCAAGCTCCTCGACCAGCTTGAGGGCCTGGTGGGCCTGTTTGCCTTCGACCTTGGTATAGTCCAGGGGGATGTAACCGACGCTGGAATCCGCCACTTCGATCCCGGCCGCCTTGATCGCCTCCAGAATGGCCTCGTATTTCTCCGGCGTAGTAATGACTTCCCAGGTGTCCCCGTCGTCCTTGATGTCCTCGGCCCCGGCCGTTAGGGCGATGTCCATCAATTGTTCCTCAGAGGCTTTTTCCTTGTCGATGTCGATGTAGCCGCCGCGTTTGAACCGGAACGAGACGCAGCCCTGGGTCCCGATCTGGCCGCCGTTCTTGAGGAAAATATGGCGGATTTCGGAGACCGTCCGATTTTTGTTGTCCGAGAGAGCCGTGATGTAGATCGCCACGCCGCCGGGGCCGTAGCCTTCGTAGATGACTTCTTCGTATTGGGCGCCTTCGAGCTGGCCGGTGCCTTTCTGGATGGCCCGTTTGACGTTGTCGGCCGGCATGTTGGCGTTCTTGGCGCCCTGGATGGCCGTACGCAGGCGGGGATTCATGTCCGGATCGCCGCCGCCGGCTCGGGCGGCCACGGCGATTTCGCGGATGATCTTGGTGAAAATCTTGCCGCGCTTGGCGTCTGCGGCGCCCTTTTTATGCTTAATCGAGGCCCATTTGGAATGACCGGACATGTGAGCTCCTTGGAGACGGTATGAAGCCGGAAAATATTACCACAAACCGGGTCCGGCCGCAACGCGGGAAGGGCCCGGCGCGGGCTTGACTTTATATATAACAAATATATTATATATAAGTCGGCAACCCTTTAAGGAGCATCCCATGAAGACCAATGTCGGCCCCCTCGATCGCATCATCCGCCTGATCATCGCCTTGGGCTTGGCCGCCCTGATTCTGACCGGGGCCCTCAAGGGAACCTGGGCCATCGTTTTGGGAGTTTTGGCGGTCCTGCTTTTGATCACGTCGGCGATCGGGTTCTGTTCGCTCTACACCTTCTTCCGCGGCCCGAATCGTAAACGGTAGGGCGGCGCCTAAGCCGGCGCTTCGCCCCGCGCCAGCCGGTCCAGGAAGGCCAGCCGTGCCGCCTGCCCCTCCGGCCAATCCGGGTGCAGGACGGCCGTCCCTTCGCGCAGCGCCAGGACGCGGTCGGCGGCGGCGGCGAACGGCTCGATATCGTGCGAAACCACCACGGCCGCCGCTCCGGCGGCTTTCCGCCTTATAACCCAAGCCACGACCAGGTCGCGGGCGGTCCGATCCATCGCCTCGAGCGGCTCGTCCAGGAGAAGATGCGAAGGCGAACCGATGAAGGCCGCCGCGAAGACGGCCTTGCGTTTTTGGCCCAGCGAAAGCTCCCGCACGGAGCGCCCGGCGAACCGGATCAGTCCAAAGCGGGCCAGCGCCTCGTCGGCCTCGGCCCGCGGGCGGCGGCGGATGCCGCAGACGAGCAGGAGAATATCCCGGATGGTCGCGTAGGGGGTCAAATCCGGCTGTTCGGGGAGATAGGCCAGCGAGGCCCGGGCCGCCGCTTCCTCCCGCCAGAGGTCGCATCCGTCGATCAGGATGCGACCGGCGTCCGGCGGCTCGACCCCCGCCGCCAGCTTCAGCCAGGAGCTCTTGCCGGCCCCATTGGGGCCCACGACCAGGGTCAAGCCGGGGCCGATCGTTACGCTGTGGCCGCGCAGGAACGGCCGGCCCGGATCATAGCCGAAAGTCACTTCTTCGAAAACGATCATCGCGAGCTCCAAGTCAGGGAATCGCCGGCCGCGGAGTAGCGCCGCTCCAGCCAGCGGCCGACTTTGACGGCGCGCTCCCGCCGCGCCGCCTCCAGCCAGGCAGGGATGGCCAGAACGGGAAATAATCCAAGGACGGCCGGGACGAGCGCCGCTAAAGCCGCGGCCAGCATCAGCTCCAAGACCAGGCCGGGCACGGGGCTCCGCGGCGTCTCCATGGACGGCCGCAGAGCCGCCGAGGCCCGGAGCACGGCGTAGGGCAGGAGCCCTGCGACCGGAAGGGCGGCCGCAGAAAATGCGGCGAAGGCGGCCAACCCCGCGACGGCCGGGCCGGCCAGGAATAGGGCGTCCTCGAATACGCGCCGCCGCGAGCCCAGGGGCAGCGAACGGCTCCAAGGCCACGGCGGCCTCCTCTTTCCGAGGATGGCGGCGGAGACGGCCAGGGCGCCGGCCAGTCCGGCCCCGGCCGCGAAGCGGACGGCCGCCCGGGCCGGGCCGGGTGCGAGGGGATTGTTGCCGAGAAAAAGCGCCGCCCAACCGAGGGCCAAGCCGGTGGGTATGAGGGCCCAGAGAATCCCGCTTCCGGCCGCGCGGAGGCTCAGGCGGAAGCCGAAGGCGGCAGAGCCGGCGGCCGGCCGGCCGAAGCGGCGGACCGTCCGGCCTCGCCCCAGGAAAGGCCCCGAGGCCCGATCGGCCAGGAAGGCCGCCGCCGCGGCCGCCGCGAGCAGGAGCGGTTGTCCCGAACCGGCCAGGATGCAGGCCGTCAAACCCAGGCCTGAGGCCCAGAGCGGCTGCCGGACCGGAAGAAGGTACAGGGCCATGAAAAACGCCGAGGCGAGGATTCCTCCGGCCGCCGCCCAGGCCGATCCGGAGCCGTTTTTGTCGGGTAAGATGAATGCCGCCGTACCGAGCGGTAACAGAATCGGAAGCTCGGCCGTCAGGAGGGACGCCGCGGCTAGGAGCCGCTGGGTCCGGGAGGACGCGGGCAAGTGCCGGATCCATCCGCCTAGGCCCAGTGTCACCCGGGGAGAGACGGCGGCGCCGACCAGCCCCGTCACGACGGCCAGCGAGAGGCCGCGCCGGATCGAGTCCCCGCTCTTCAGCAGGTGCTCGGCCAGCAGGAGGACCAGCTCGGGGCGGAGCAGATAATAGGCGGCGAACAGGCCGGCCAGGACCGGGGCCAGGAGGCGCAGGCCGACCCGGACCCCGACCCGCAAATGGAAGCGTAGGAAGGCTGCGCCGGCCCCGCCCGTTCGGCGTCGCACCGTCGCCTCGTCCTCGTCAGATCGAAATCCGGAAGCCCGCGGCGAAGCGGAAGAAGGCCGGCTTGACGAGAAGCCGGCCGGCCGGGAAGACGTCCTCGATCGGATCGAAGGCCATGATGGCGTCCGCGGCGTCGATCGGTTCGAAGCTCAGCCCGGCCTCGGTCTCCGGAGCCAGAAACCAGCGGGCTTCGATCCAGAGGGCCGCGTTGCTGCCCATATGCCAGTTCAAGGTCGCCGCCGCGTTGCCTCCGATCCGGTTGAACGTCTCGATATGCATGGCCATCTGGTAGTTTTCGGAGAACAGCACCGAGTGGCCGCCCAGCCAGTATTTCCAATACCCCAAGACCCCGATCTCGCCCTGGACGTTGAACCAGGTCAGCCCCGCCGACAGGTCCAGGCTGAACCAACCCGGCAGGCGGAGCCGGTAGACGGCGTTCAGGCTGAAGGCTTTTTCGTTCAGCTGGCCGGAGGGCTCGGGCATGAGGGTGGAGGAGTTCTGGGTGAACTGGGTCGGCGTATAGTCCGGCGGCTGCATGGATGTGTAAGTCACCGAGGCCTCGTGCGTCGAGCTCCAACCCGAGACTGCGGGGTCGAACTCGTGGTACTGGATCTGGATGCCGAAGCGGCCGCTGAACAGGGTCAGGCCGAACGATCCGCTGCCGGCCGCGTCGGCGTTGAGACGCAGGGTTTGAAGGGCCGACGTGACGGCCGTGCCGTAGAGGAAGCGCGGCGAATAGGCGTGGATATATGCGGCGTCCTTCCAGGCCGAGACATAGGTGCCGTACCCGACGTTGATCTCCAGGCTGAGCTGGGCGAACGCCGAGCCGGATACGAGCAGGACGGCAGCCGAGGCGGCGACGAATAGGCGCGAGGTTTTCATGGGTCTTCTCCCGGGCCGTGATAAAATAGCCTCGGCAAATGATAGCACAACGCGTTCCAGGGATCGAACGGAGCCCGGCCGACGATGAGTCCGTTCACGGCCCCGTTGTCGTGGCCATGAGCGGGGGCGTGGATTCCTCCGTCGCCGCCGCCCTGCTCCGGGAAGCGGGTCATGAGGTCATCGGCTTGACCATGAACCTGTTCGGCCTGCCCCGGGCGGTCTGCGCTTCGGAGGAGCTGCGAAGCTGCTGCGGATCGAGTGCCCGGCGGGATGCGGGCGCCGTCGCCGCGGCCCTGGGCATTCCGTTTTACACGGCCGATTTCCGGCGGACGTTCGAAAAGGCGGTGATCGAGGATTTTGTCTCGGAATACGCCCGCGGCCGCACGCCCAATCCCTGCCTCCGGTGCAACCGCTTCGTCAAGTTCGGGCCGCTCCTGCGGCGGGCGAGCCGGCTCGGCGCGACGGTCGTGGCCACCGGCCACTACGCCCGGGTCGAGCGCGACGCGGGCTCGGGCCGCTGGCTGTTGCGCAAAGGCCTCGATCCCGACAAGGACCAGTCCTACTTCCTCTTCCCCCTGACCCAGGCCGTCCTGGCTAAGACGCTGTTCCCGGTCGGTTCCCTGCGCAAGCCGGAAGTCCGCGCCCTGGCCGAGAGGTGGGGGCTGCCCGTCGCGCATAAGCCGGAGAGCCAGGAGATCTGCTTCGTCCCCGACGACGATTACGCCGGGTTCCTGCGGGCGCGCGCCCCGGAGGCGTTCCGGCCGGGGGCCATCGTCGACCTCGCCGGGAGGCCGCTCGGCCGCCATGCCGGGATCGCCCATTACACCATCGGCCAGCGCAAGGGTCTCGGCATCGCCGCGCCGCGGCCGCTCTATGTCGTCGGCATCGATGCCGCGGCCAACCGGATCACGGCCGGGCCGAACGAGGCCCTCTTCCGCCGGAGCCTCGTCGTCGAGGATCTCAATTGGGTCGGGATCGCGGGGCTTGCGGCGCCGCGGCCGGCCTCGGTCAAGATCCGCTACCGGCACGCCGAAGCCAAGGCCGTCCTGCACCCCGAGGCAGGCGCGAGAATCGTCGTCGAGTTCGAGCGGGCCCAACGCGCGGTCACCCCCGGCCAGGCGGCGGTCTTCTACGAGGGCGACGTCGTCCTCGGCGGCGGGACGATCGTTTAATCCGGCCGATCGGGATCAGAGCAGCAGAGCGATCATCCCCGCGCTCACCCCGGCCACGACGACCGCGCCGAGGAAGCCGACCAGCAGGGGTTTGAACCCGACGGCTTTGAAGGCTTTGACCAGGGTGTTCAGCCCGATGCCGGCCATGGAGATGGTGATCAGGAATTTGCCCAGCCAGGTCAGGCCGTCCAAGCCGGCTTGGGTGAAGTATCCGGCCGTGTTGAGCCCGGCCATGAGATAGAAGCCGAACAAGAACCAGGGGAAGGCCTTGGCCGCGTTGACCGGGCGCTTCTCATCCCGGGAGGCCCGGATCCGGGCTCGGGTCCAGCCGGCGGCGATCAGGAAGGCCAGCGGGGCCATGAAGCAATTGCGGACCAGCTTGACGGCGGTGGCGGTCCGGCCGGCCAGGTCGGAATAGATGAACCCCGCCCCGACGACTTGCGGGGTGGAGTGGATGGCCGTGCCGGCGAAGACGCCGAAGGCGACGTCGCCGACGCCCAGCAGCCGGGCGATCTGCGGATAGACGAGGATCGCCAGAAGGCCCCACAGGGTGATGGTGCCGATGGCGTAGCTCGTCTCCTCCTCGCGGGCTTTGATGAGCGGCGCGGTGATGGCGATGGCCGAGCCGCCGCAGATGGTCGTCCCTACGGCCAGCAGGGTCGCAAGCGCGGCCGGGAGCTTGAAGACCCTGGCCAGGGCGTAGATGACGACGAAGCTGACGAACATGGTGACCAGGATGACGGCCAGCATCCGCGCCCCTTGGGTCCGGAAATCCCTGAAGTTGAGGGTGGCCCCGATGAGGATGACGCCCCAGATGAGGAACATCTCGAACTGCTTGAGGCCGGGGAGGAAGATCTTCGGCACGAGGCCGAAGTTGCGCAGAACGAGGCCCAGGATCACGGCGACGGCCGAGGCTTCCAGGGGGTGTTTGCCGCCCGCGGTGATGAGGTTTTGGATCAGCAGGGAGAAGCCGCCGAGTCCCGCCATCAGAAGCCAGCCGGGGATGAGCTTTTTCTTCATGGCCAATCTTTTCCGGAAGGGGGAACAGAGGAGATCCGACCGGGCGGGTATTCTATCAGATGCCCGGTTAGTAGGAAATGCCGCCGGCGATCAAGAATTTCGTCCCGAAGTCGGACCTCGCTCCGGCCATCAGGTGGACCTGGAGGCCGAGCAAGAGGAAGTCGTGCGGCTCGGACTCCTTGGCCGGTCGGGAGGGGATGCGTCCGACTCGTGCATATACTATAGGGGGGTATGGTATAATGGGCGAGGAGAATCCCATGACCCACCCACCCAAGCCCCCCTCGGACGACGCCGGCCGTCTGCGCAAGATCGAAGGCCAGGTCCAGGGCGTCCGGAAGATGGTCGATGACGGGCGCTATTGCATCGACATCCTGACCCAGATCCGCTCCATCGCCGGCGCGCTGGCCAAGGTCGAGGAGAACATCCTGGCCCGGCACCTGCGGACATGCGTCCGCGACTCGCTGGCCGGACGTGACCGGGACGACCAGGATCGGAAGATCGCGGAGATCGTGGACGTACTGGGCCGCTTCCGGGCTCGGCGCTAAGGAGGTTCAACATGGCTATCGATCCCGAGAAATATCGGACGGGTTCCCGGGAGCCCATGGCACCCCCTACCCCGCGGGAGAAGAATCCCGCCGCCCCCGGAGCGACCCGCCTTGAGATTCCGGTCACGGGGATGAGCTGCGCCAATTGCGCCCGTTCCGTCGAGCGGGCCTTATCCGACATCGAAGGGGTGGACGAAGCCGGGGTGAACTTCGCCTCGGCCCGGGCCAGCGTCCTGTTCTCGCCCCGGCTGGTGAAAGCCGCGGATCTTGTTCAGGCCGTCCGCCGGGCCGGCTATGAAGTGGCCTCGGCCAAGGTCGAGATCGCGGTCCAGGGCCTCCACTGCGCGTCCTGCGTCCGCCGGGTCGAGGAAGCCCTGCTCGCCGTCAAGGGCGTCCTGACGGCCGCCGTCAATTTGGCCACGAATCGGGCGACCGTCGAGTATCTGCCCAACGAAATCCGGCGGGCCGAGATCGAGGCGGCGATCGAGGCGGCCGGCTATGGTGTGGTCCGAGCCTCCGACGAGGGCGAGGAGGAGGACGTCGAAGCCGCGTTGCGGGACCGCGATTGGCGGCGGCTCCGCTCCCGGTTCCTCTTCGGTCTGGCCTTCAGCGCCGCCGTCCTGATTGGAAGCTTGGGACACCTCATCCCGGGCTTCCCGGCGTGGCTGGGCTCGCCTCTTCTCCTCTGGGCCCTGGCCACCCCGGTCCAGTTTTGGATCGGCGGTCGCTTTTACCAAGGCGCCTGGTCCGCCTTCCGCCACCGGACCGCGGATATGAACACTCTCGTCGCCGTCGGCACTTCCGCCGCCTACGGCTACAGCGTTGCAGCGACCGTGGCGCCGGCGCTCTTCACCCGCGGCGGTCTGAAGCCCGACGTCTATTTCGACACCTCGGCCGTGATCATCACTCTGATTCTTTTTGGGCGCCTGCTCGAAGCGAGGGCTAAAGGCCGCACCTCGGACGCCATCCGCAGGCTCATCGGGCTGCAGCCGGCGACGGCCCATGTCGTCCGCGGGCCGGGCGAGATCGAAGTGCCCGTCCGGGACGTCGCTGTCGGCGACATCCTGGTGGTGCGTCCGGGCGAGAGGATTCCCGTGGACGGCGTCGTGCTCAAAGGCAAGTCGGCCGTGGACGAGTCCATGATCACCGGCGAAAGCCTGCCCGTGGCCAAGGAAGCCGGGGGAGAGGTGATCGGAGCGACGATGAACAAGACGGGCAGCTTCGAGTTTCAGGCCACCCGGGTCGGCCGGGACACCGCATTGGCCCAGATCGTGCGCCTGGTCCGAGAAGCCCAGGGTTCCAAGGCCCCGATTCAACGGCTGGCGGACCGGATCGCCGGCGTCTTCGTCCCGGTCGTCATCTCGATCGCCGTCCTGACCTTCGTCCTGTGGTTCGATTTCGGCCCCCGGCCGGCGCTGACCATGGCCCTGCTCAACTTCGTGGCCGTGATGATCATTGCCTGCCCTTGCGCCCTGGGCCTGGCGACGCCGACCGCGATCATGGTCGGGACGGGCAAGGGGGCCGAGCACGGCATCCTCATTAAAAACGGCGCCAGCCTGGAAACAGCCCATAAGATTACGACCGTGGTTTTCGACAAGACCGGGACGCTGACCAAGGGAACGCCGGAGGTGACCGATGTCGTCCCCGCCGAGGGCTGGACGGCGGACGCCCTGCTCTCGCTCATGGCCGCGGCCGAGCGTCCTTCCGAGCATCCCCTGGCCTCGGCCGTCGTCGAAGCCGCCGGATCACGGGGCCTCGAGCTCGAGGCCGCGGCCGATTTCATGGCCCTCGAAGGCCGGGGGGTCGAAGCCGTCGTGGGAGGTCGGCGGGTCCTCGTCGGGACCAAGGCCCTCCTGGAGTCGCGGGGCATCGACGCCTCCGGCCTGGCGGCCCGCGGCGAAAACCTGGCCGGCGAGGGCAAGACGCCGGTCTATGCGGCGGCGGACGGGCGGGCGGCAGGGCTTCTGGGCATCGCGGATCCCCTCAAGGACGGGGCGGCGGACGCCGTTGCGAAGCTCAAGGGGCTCGGCCTGGAGGTCGTCATGCTAACCGGCGATCACCGCCGAACCGCCGAGGCAGTGGCCCGGGCGGCGGGTGTAGACCGGGTTCGGGCCGAGCTGCTGCCCGCGGATAAAACGGCGGCGATCCGCGCCCTGCAGGCCGAGGGTCGCCGGGTGGCCATGGTCGGCGACGGGATCAACGACGCTCCGGCCCTGGCCCAGGCCGACGTCGGGATCGCCATCGGGACGGGCACCGACGTGGCCATGGAAGCCGCCGACATCACCCTGATCAGGGGCGATCTGGCCGGCGTCGCGCGAGCCATCGCCCTAAGCCGTCGGACGATCCGAACGATCAAGCAGAACCTCTTCTGGGCTTTTTTTTACAACGTCATCGGCATCCCCGTGGCGGCGGGTCTCCTCTATCCCTTCTTCGGCCTTCTGCTCAACCCGATGCTGGCGTCCGCCGCCATGGCCTTCAGCTCGGTCTCGGTGGTTTCGAATTCCCTTCGCCTCCGGCGTTTCCGCCCGGGCGATTGAAGGAGGCGGCATGATTGCGAAAATCCTGGTGAGCCTGGCCGGACTGGGGCTGATCGCCTTCGTCAACCTGTATTTCTTCCCCCGGCGCCGGATGCGGACGCCCCGGCTGTGACCGCCCCGGCCGGCGTCTGAAGGAGGCCGGCCTTCAAGCCTGCGTCCCGCGAACGGTGGTTTGATTTATCCTATCATAAATATGTATAATAGGCGTTCAACGGCCGCCCCTCGGGGGGCCGAATCGAACGGAGGTTCCAATGAAGAAATCGAGCTTGCTGATTCTCGTCCTGCTGCTTCTCGTGGCGGCGGGCGGTTGGCTGGTCGCGTCCCAAGGCCCGGACAAGGCCAAGGACCCCGTCTGCGGCATGTCGGTGACCAAATCGACCGCCACATACACCTACGACTACAAAGGCACGACCTATTACTTCTGCGGGGAGAGCTGCAAGACGTCCTTCATCAAGGACCCCGAGAAGTATTTGGCCCCCGGGGCCGAGACCAAGCCCATGGGCGAGATGAAAGGCCAGGGCATGATGCACGGCCAGATGATGCAGGGCCAGGCCGTCGATCCGTCCAAGGCCAAGGACCTCGTTTGCGGCATGACGGTCGACAAGGCCACGGCCAAGTGGACCTACGAATACAAGGGCACAACCTATTACTTCTGCAGCGAAGGCTGCAAGACCTCCTTCGCCAAGGAGCCCGAGAAGTATCTGGCCGCCGAGGCCAAGCCGATGGCCGGCATGATGAAGGGCCAGGGCATGATGCACGAGAAGATGGCCGCCGGCATGGAAGGCATGGCCGGCTGCCCGATGATGCTCCCCGACGTCGAGCGCAAGATCGAAACGACCAAGAACGGTGTCGTCATCACCCTGACCTCCAAGAACGCCGAGACGGTCAAGAAGATCCAGGAGCATGCGGCCAAGATGAAAGATATGAACATGAAGGACATGAAAGAGATGAAGAAGACCCCGGCCGCCGGCCCGATGGCCGAGACCGGTTGCACCGGCTGCGCCGGCTGCGCGACCAAGAAGTAACGACGTTCCAAGGCCGTTTCCTCCGTCTGATCGAAGCCGGGGGAGACGGCCTTTTTTTTCGCTTCCGGGCCGGTGCGGGAAGCGGCTCGGGAATCAGGAGGACGCTATGACCGACGCCCAGGGGATCTGGCGGGACATCGAGAGGATCCGGGCCGAGCGCCCGCTCGTTCACAACATCACCAACTATGTGGCCATGAGCCTGACCGCCAACGCGCTGCTGGCCCTGGGAGCTTCGCCGGTCATGGCCCATGCCCCCGAGGAAGTGGCCGAGATGGCCGGGCTCGCCCGGGCCCTGGTCCTCAACATCGGGACGCTCAGCCGGCCCTGGATCGAAGCGATGGGCTTGGCCGCGGCGGCGGCCCGGGCCGCGGGCATCCCGATCGTCCTCGACCCGGTCGGGGCGGGCGCCACCCGCTTTCGGACCGAGACCGCGCTGGCTTTGCTCGAAACAGCTCGCCCGGCGGTGCTGCGCGGCAACGCCTCCGAAATCCGGGCCTTGGCCCTGGCCGAGGCCGGGACCAAGGGCGTGGACAGCCGCCATGATCCCGCCGACGCTTTGGAAGCGGCCCGGATGCTGGCCGGCCGCTTCGGCCCGGTCGTCAGCGTCAGCGGCCCCGTGGACATCATCGTCGGGCCGGCCGCTCTCGTTCGAGTGGCCAACGGCCATCCCTTGATGCCGAGGGTGACCGGCCTGGGCTGTGTCGCGACCGCTCTGACCGGGGCTTTTACCGCGGTCAACCCCTCGCCCTTTGCGGCGGCCGTCCACGCCATGGCCGTCATGGGCATTGCCGGCGAGATGGCGGCGGAAGGCGCGTCCGGTCCAGCTTCGCTCCAAGTCCGGTTTCTCGACGCCCTTTACGCCCTAAGCGCAGAGGCCGTCCGGTCGCGCCTGCGTCTGGAGGAAGGGTGACCCGGCCGTTCGATCTGCGCCTGTATCTGATCACCGACCGGGATCTGGCCGCGGGCCGTTTCCTCGAGGATGTCGTGGCCGCGGCGGTCCGGGGCGGCGTGACGGCGGTTCAGCTTCGCGAGAAGAGGCTCGCGACGGCGGCGTTCATCGAAACGGCCGTCCGTCTGAAATCCCTCTTGGCTCCCAGCCGCGTCCCGCTCCTCATCAACGACCGCGTCGACGTCGCTCTTGCATCGGGCGCCGACGGGGTCCATCTAGGGCAGAGCGATGCGCCTCCAGAGGAAGCCCGCCGCATCCTGGGCCCGGACGCGATTATCGGGCTGTCGGTGGAGAATCCGGCCCAGGCCGTTGCGGCCGCGAACCGGGGTGCGGATTATCTGGGCGTGGGCCCCATCTTTCCCACGCCGACCAAAGGGGATGCCGGTCCGGCCTGGGGGCCGGAGGGGCTGCGGTGCCTGCGGGCGGCGACGGCGCTTCCCCTGGCGGCCATCGGCGGCCTCAACGCCGCCAACGCCGCCGCGGTTTTGGCGGCCGGCGCCGACGGACTGGCCGTCGTTTCGGCGATCATGGCCGCTTCCGATCCGGAAGCCGCGGCCCGCGAACTGCGCCGGATTATCGACGCCTTCCAGCTTCAGAATAAATAGATATTTCTCTCAACGACGGGAAAACTCACGCGGTTCGGAGTCCCGGGCCGCCGCACGGGCCGGCCGGCCGGGACGGATGGGGAGCCGGAGATCCGGCCCCGTCACTTGGCCGGAATGGGGTGCTTGATCTTGGCCCAAGCGGCCGCGAAATCGAAGGTCAGCCCATGGGCGTTCTCGTGGCACTTCAGGCACTGGGCCTTGATGTCGTCGGGGTTCGGAAAGAGGATGAGCCCCTTCTTGGCCGATTCCTCGCGATTCTTCATGACCGCAAGGGCCTTGTAGTCGGAGCCGGGGCCGTGGCAGACCTCGCAGGTCACTCCCTCGGCCATGAGGGCGGGGGCCTTGTCGTGGAGAGGCGCATGGCACTTGAGGCACTTGGGATCTTCCGCGGGCTTGGCGACACCGAGGGCTTGGGCATTCTGGGCGGCCTGCGGGGAGCTCAGGGTGGCGAAGGACTTGGCGTGTTTGGCGCCCTGCCAGATCACGAACTGCAGGCCTTGCCTTTCGGTCTTGTGGCAAAGGGCGCATTTGTCGGCGCCCACGTAGGTCGGCGTTTGGGCGGCCGCGATCGCGGTCAACACCGCCAGGGCCAAAGCAAGGGAGACGATCGCCTTCTTCATGAATCCTCCTCGGATGTCGGCCCCATACGTTCGCGGCACAAAACCCCGATTTTCAAATCGGGGTAAAGGCGCCGCTCAGTATGACCCTAAATATACTCCGGGGCTTTGCCATCCTCCTCC
>JAPKZJ010000086.1 GCA_026393855.1 Candidatus Aminicenantes bacterium | reverse complement strand
GGCCTTTGGGACGTCATCATGATCGTCATCGGCGGCATCATCGGATCGGGCATCTTCCTGTCCCCCTCCGAGATCGCCGTGGCCGTCCCCTATCCGATTCTGGTGATCGCCGTCTGGGTTGTCGGCGGCATGTTCAGCTTTTTCGGCGCCGTGTCTTTCGCCGAGCTGGGCGCGGCCATGCCCCAAGCCGGAGGCATCTACATCTATTTGCGCGAAGCCTACGGCCCGCTGATCTCCTTCCTTTTCGGCTGGACCCTGTTCCTGGTCATCGACTCCGGGTCCATCGCCACCCTGGCCGTGGCCTTCTCCCATAACATGCTGCCCAAGTTCGTCGCCATGACGCCGCTCGGGATGAAGTTCGTCGCGGCGGCCTTCGTCCTGTTCCTGGGCTTCGTCAACTTCGTCGGGGTCCGCTGGGGCGCCTGGCTCCAGAACATCCTGACCGTCATCAAGATGGGCGCCATCGGCATCATCGTGATCGTGGTCTTCTTCTTCGCCAAGAACCAGGGCCATCTGCGCAACTTCGTCGAGCCCAAGCCCGACAACTTCAACTTCGGCATGCTGGGCGCTTTCGGCGTCGCCCTGGTCGCCTCGCTGTGGGCCTACAAGGGCTGGGAGGCGGCGACCTACAGCGCCGGGGAAACCAAGAATCCCGAGAAGAACCTGCCGCTCGGCATCCTGATCGGGACGATCGCGGTCATCGCCTTCTACATCCTGGCCAACTTAGCCTACATGTACGTCCTGCCGGTCGACAAAATCGCCTCCTCCGAGGGCCGGGTCGCGCTGGACGCGATGCGCCTGATCACCGGAGAGTTCGGAGCCTCGCTGATCGCCTTCCTGATCCTGTTCTCGATCCTGGGCGCCGCCAACCAGAACATGCTGACTTCGCCGCGGGTCTACTACGCCATGGCCCAGGACGGCCTGTTCTTCAAAAAAGTCGCCGAAGTTCACCCCAAGTTCCTGACCCCCCACATTTCGATCATCGCCATAACCGCCTGGAGCATCGTGCTGACCTTGACCGGGTCGTTCAAGCAGCTCTTCACCTACGTCATCTTCGGGGAATGGATCTTCTTCGGCCTGACCGTGGCGTCGGTAATCATCCTGCGGAAGAAGCTCCCCAACCTCCCCCGGCCGTACAAGACCTGGGGCTATCCGGTGACGCCCATCATCTTCGTCCTGGCGGCCATCTACGTGGCCGTCGGCTCCCTGTTGAGCGCGTTCACCAACGCCTTGGCTGGGCTGCTCATCATTTGCCTGGGCATCCCCGCGTATCTCTACTGGAACGGGAAACTGAAGAAAGCGAACACCGCCAAGTCCTGAGGCTCTACAAGTCCACGACCACCTGGACCATCCAGGCCGCGGAGCCACGCGGGCAGGCCTCTATCTTCATCTCGCTGTAGGTGACGGCCTTGACCTCGCCGTGGAAGTCGTAGCGCTCGGGCCGATCGTCGCCGAGGAAGCGGGCGGACAAGCGGAAAGCCGGCTCCTCGGCCGAACCCGGTCCCTCGATCCGGACATCCTCGACACCGCCCAAAATGAATCCCCGGACGTCGGAAAGATAAAGGACCTCGGTCAGGAACTTGACCAGAAGCTGTTCCACGCCGCGGGCCTCGACGGCGACGGCCCGGACGACCCGCCGCTCCACTTTTTCCCAGTCCGTCATCAGCGAGACGACGGCCAGCGCAGCATTCCCGAAGGCTTCCTCGAGGGTCGCGCCAAAAGCCCGGAACTTGCCGTCGGCGGCGTGGTCGAGAATGCGGTACTTCTCCATCCGCCCTCCTGCCGGCCCGGCGCCGAGGTCTACTTGGCGGTCTGTTGCAGCTTGCTGTGTTTGAGCCCGTAAAGGAAGTAGATGGCCAGCCCGACCAGCAGCCAGATCCCGAACCGGATCCAGGTCACCATCGGCAGGCTGTACATGAGGTAGAAGCAGAAGGCCACGGTGATGAGCGGCGTGAACGGCACACCCGGCGTCTTGAATCGCCGCTCCACATCCGGCTGGGTCTTGCGCAAAATGATGACGCCGATCGAGACCAAGGTGAAGGCGAAGAGGGTGCCGATGTTGCAGAGGTCGATGATCATGGACAGCGGGAAGAGGCCGGCGATGGCCGCAGTCATGATCCCGGTGATCCAGGTGCAGATGTGGGGCGTCTGGTGCACGGGATGAACCTTGGCAAACGGCTTGGGCAGCAGTCCATCGCGGGCCATGACCATGAAGATGCGGACCTGGCCGTAGAGGGTGACGAGCAGGGTCGAGATCATGCCGATGATGGCTCCAGTCGCCACCAGCGCCCCGCCCCAGCGGATGCCGATCCGAGCCAGCGCCGCGGGCAAGGCGTTGCCGATGTCGATCTGCTTAAACGGGACCATGCCGGTCAGGACGAAGGCCACGGACACGTACAGGACGATGACCGTGCCCAGGCAGATCATGAGCCCGAGCGGGACGTCGCGCTTGGGATTCTTGGTCTCCTCGGCCGCGGTCGAAACGGCGTCGAATCCGATATAGGCGAAGAAGATGATCGCCGCCCCGGCCATGACGCCCTTCCAGCCGAACGGCATGATCGGGCTCAGATTGGCCAGGTTGATGTGCTGAACGCCGAGGAAGAGGAACAGCAGGATCACGGCGATCTTGATCCCGACGATGACGTTGTTGATCTTGGCGCTCTCATGGACGCCGATGTAGAGGATCCAGGTGATAAGTAGGGTGATGAGGACGGCAGGAAGATCGACGACCCCTCCCGACATCACGATCTTGCCGGCCGCGTTGGTCGTGATGGGCGCCGTCAAGATGGCCTTGGGCAGGTGGAGCCCGGCGCTTTGGATGAGGCCGATGAAGGTCGTCGACCAGCCCGAAGCGACGGCGCTGGCCGCGACCATGTACTCGAGCATCAGATCCCAACCGATGATCCAGGCGATCACTTCGCCGAACGCGGCGTACGTGTAGGAGTACGTCGACCCGGCGATCGGGAACATGCAGGCCAGCTCGGAGTAGGTCAGGGCGCAGAAGCCGCAGGTGATCGCGGCCACGATGAACGAGAGGAGAACGCCCGGCCCGGCCAGATGGGCGCCCTGGCCGGTGGCGACGAAGATGCCCGTCCCGACGACCGATCCGATGCCCAGGGCGGCTAAGTCCCAGGCGGTCAGATTCTTCTTGAGCAGGGTGTGGGAAGAGGCTTCCAGCATCTGAGCGGGGGATTTTCGGATCCACATATTACTCATTGGGACCTCGGGGGAAGCGGCGGCGCCGCGGATTTGTCCGGATGGGACTTGCGCATCGGCCAGGAACTATAAACCGGTTGCCGTTGTCTGTCAACGCGAACAGGGGTCAGGTCTCAACATTCAACATTCGATACGGACCCACTCGTTCATACGCCGACCCTGCCTCGAAATGTCGAATGTTGAGACCTGACCCCTAGGCCCAGCGGCCGGCGACGGGAGTACGGCAGTCGGGACAGAGGCCGTCCGGGCCGATCCGCTTTTCCCGGACGACGAATCCGGCGCGGCGGACCAGTGCGGCGCCGCAGGCCGGGCAGGCAGTGGCGTCGCCTTCCCCGGGCACGTTGCCGACATAAACGAAGCGCAGGCCCTCTTCGCGGCCGACGGCCGCCGCCCGGGCCAGGGCGGAGACGGGAGTGGCGTCGTGGTCCGTGAACTCATGGTCGGGATGGAAACGGCTGATATGCCAGGGGATATCGCGGCCCGTCGCGGCCAGGAAGCGGGCGATATCGCGCAGCTCCTCCGCGCCGTCGTTCATCCCCGGCACGACGAGGGTGGTGACCTCGATCCAAACGCCGGCCTCGTGGAGGCGGACGATCGAATCGAGGACGGGCTGAAGGCGCGCGCCGCAGACCTTTTTGTAGGTCTCGTCGCGGAAGGCCTTCAGATCGACGTTCGCGGCATCGAGCCACGGTCGGCTCGTTTCGATCGCTTCGGCGGTCATGTACCCGTTCGTGACAAAGACGTTGGCCAAACCCGCCGCTTTGGCCAGGCGGGCCGTCTCGAAGGCGTACTCGAAGAAGATGGTCGGTTCGGTGTAGGTGTAGGAGATGCTGCGGCAGCCTCGATCGCAAGCCAGGGCGGCGATCCGGTCGGGGGCCAGGGGCTGTCCGCCCATCCCGCCGTCCTCGGCCTTGACCTGGGAGATCTGCCAGTTTTGGCAGAAGCCGCAGCGAAAGTTGCAGCCGGCCGCGGCGATCGAGAACGAGGTCGTGCCCGGGAAAAAATGATAGAGGGGCTTCTTTTCGATCGGGTCAACGTTGGCCGCGACGACTTCGCCGTAAGCGCTGGTCAGAAGGCGTCCGGCGCGGTTTTGGCGGACGCCGCAAACGCCCCAGCGGTCCGGGGCGATGGAGCAGCGATGGGCGCAAAGGCCGCATTTCACACGGCCCCCCTCGCCCGGGCTCCAAAGCATCGCATCGATTATCATGATAGGGGTCAGGTCTCAACATTCAACATAACAAAAAGATCCGACCTCGATATGCCGCATTTCGCCCTCTTATGTTGAATGTTGAGACCTGACCTCTATCTTGGGACAGAGGGCCGACAGCCTGCACTCACCGCATTTCGGCTTGCGGGCCTGGCAGACCGCCCGGCCGTGGTTCACCATCAGGTAGTTGAAGTCGAGCCAGTAGGCTTTCGGGACGAGAGCCAGGAGGTCGCGCTCGATCTTTTCGGGGACCGTCTCGCGGCTCAAGCCCAGCCGGCCGGAGATGCGCGCGACATGGACGTCCACGGCGATGCCCTCGGCCTTTCCGAAAGCCGACGAGAGGACGATGTTGGCCGTCTTGCGGGCGACGCCGGGCAGAGTGACGAGCTCAGCCATGGTCTCGGGGACGCAGCCGCCGAAATCGTCCACGATCTTGCGGGCCGCGCCCTGGAGGCTCTTGGCCTTGTTGCGGAAGAAGCCGGTCGGCCGGATGTCGGCCTCCAGGCCGGCCCGGTCGGCGGCAGCGATGGCGGCGACGTCGGGATACTTGCGGAAGAGAGCCGGGGTAACCTTATTCACCCGCTCGTCGGTGCATTGGGCCGAAAGGACCGTGGCGACAAGCAGCTGCCACGGCGTCTCGTACCGCAGGCACGTCTCCGGATCCGGGTCCTGAATCGTCAGGACCTGAAGGATCCTCCGGATGCGGTCCTTGGCGGGCTCCATGGTCCCCTCCCTCCGGCTTTAAGCGCCGATATGGAAAAGGTCCTGGCCTTCGTTGGCGTCCTCGACGTTGTAATAGTCGGGGAAGCGCTCGAGCAGGTCGATCTCGGACTTGAGCATGAAGTAGTGGCTGCGCTCGACCCGGGCCAGGTAGTCGAGGATGCGCTTGGCCTGGCCGTCTTCGGCCTGGGCTTTGGCGCTCTTATAGTATTCCTCGGCCTCCTTCTCCTTCTGCATGGCCAGCTTGAAGAGGGAGACCACGGCGGTAGCGTCATCCACCAAAACGGGCTTGCGCGGCCCCCTGGCCGCGGCCGGGACGACGAGCTTGCGGCCGGGAAAGTGGTCGCGGAAGAGCCGATCCAGGATGGCCGTATGGCGGTCTTCCTCCTTGGCCAAGAAGTTGAGCTTCTGACGGAGGGCCTCGTTGCGAACACGCTCCCAGAGGCCGCGGTAGAGGGCGGCGGCGTCCAGCTCGGCCCGGATGGCGAACGGATAGACATCGGCCGCCTTGAGCTTCGGATCGATGGTCATGGTGGAACCTCCTTCTTATTAGGGGTCAGGTCTTAAGATATAAGGTTTCTCTTCCGAGTTTTCCGTTAATTATACATTATCATTGATTTAGATAGCTTATATCTTAAGACCTGACCCCTATTCAGAGCCTGATCATCCGTTCGATGGCGACGCGGGCCCGGACGGCGATCTCCGGCGGGACCACGACCCGGTGGGTCATGGTCTCCAGCGCCGCAGCCAGCTTGGCCAGGGTGATCTTCCTCATATTAGCGCAAAAAGCCAGCTCGTGGGCCGGGAAGAACGCCTTGCCCGGGTTCTCCTTGGTCAGTCGGTAGATCATGGTCGCCTCGGTAGCCACAATGATCTCCCGGGCCTCGGTCTCATGCGCCCGCCGAACCATCCCTCCCGTCGAGAGCGTCCAGTCGGCCAGGGCAATGACCTCGGGCCGGCATTCCGGATGCGCCCAGATTTCGGCCTCGGGATGCAGCTTCTTCTGCTGCCGGATATCTTGGGCCCGAATGTTGTTGTGGACGACGCAATAGCCGTCCCAGGGGATGATCGTCTTGGAAGTCTGGCCAGCCGTCCAGGCGGCCAAGTTCTTATCGGGAGCGAACAGCACTTCGCGGCCCGGTACGGACTCGACCACCATGACCGAGTTGGCCGAGGTGCAGCAGACATCGCACTCGGCCTTGACGGCCGCCGAAGTGTTGACATAACACACCGCGGGCCTTCCCGGATACTGGGCCCTCCAGCGGATCATGTCGTCGGCCGTGATCATGTCGGCCATCGGGCAGCCCGCCCGCGGGTCCGGGATCAGGACGATCCGGTCCGGCGACAGGATGGCGGCGGTCTCGGCCATGAAATGCACGCCGCAGAAGACAATCACGTCGGCCTCGGTCGAGGCCGCCGTCCGGCTGAGCTCGAGCGAATCGCCGACGAAGTCGGCCGCGTCCTGGACTTCGCCGGGCTGATAGTTGTGAGCCAGGACGACGGCCCGGCGCTCCTTCTTGAGGCGCGCCACCCGGTCCCGCAGCTCGGCGGGGTCCGGCGTCGGTGGGATCGGCGTCATCGCATCACTTGGTCAAATCGGCCTGGCAGTGGGAGCAGGCGGTCTTGGCCTTGTCCGTGTAGAGCCCGCAATGGGGGCACTCGACCAGGTCCAGTCCGCAGGTTCGGCACGAGCAGAGCTCTTGCATCCCCTCCAGCGGCCCCTCGCAATAAGGGCAGGCGCCGGCTTCGTCGGACTCCGACTCGGCCTCGTGCTCGTGCTCAGCGCCACCGTCAGTGGCCACGGCCGGGCCCTTGGGGTCGGTCTGGCGGGCCTTATAGTTCTCGATGGCTAGGTGGAGCGCGTCGGCGCCCAGGTTGGAGCAATGCATCTTGTTCTTGGGCAGGCCACCGAGCTCTTCGGCCACCTTCTCGTTGCTGATGGTCATGGCCTCGTCCAAGGTCTTGCCCTTGGCCATCTCGGAGACCATGCTGGAGACGGCGATGGCCGCCCCGCAGCCGAAGGTTTGGAACTTGATGTCGGCCAGCTTGTCGTCTTTGACTTTGATATAGAAAGTCATCATATCGCCGCAGACGGGATTGCCGACCTGGCCGACGCCGTCGGCGTCGGGCAGGGTGCCCACGTTGCGGGGATTGGAGAAATGGTCCATGACTTTATCGGAGTAGATCATCGCGCGTTCTCCTTGAGGAACTCGGTGTAGAGCGGGGACATCTTTCGCAAGCGGTCGATGATCGGAGGAAAGACGTCGAGCAGGTATTCGATGCCGGCGGCGGTCGCGTCGCTGGGCAGGCTGAAGACGATCGAGCCGTTGGCGGCGGCGTGGTCCAGCCCCATGGCCAGTTGGACATGGGAGGCTTTAAGCGACTTGGACGTGCAGGCCGAGCCGCTCGAGGCGGCGATGCCCTTCATGTCCAAGCTGAGCAGCATGGCTTCGCCCTCGACGAAGCGGACGGCGAAGCTGGCATGGTGCGGAAGACGCTTCTCCCGCGCTCCCGTCAGGAGAACGTGCGGGATGCGGGCCGGGAGCTCGGCGATCAGCCGGTCGCGCAGAGCCGTCAGAGCCGCGACGCGGTCGTCGAGCCCCGCGCGGGCGATTTCGGCCGCTTGGCCCAAGCCGACGATGGCCGGAACATTCTCGGTCCCGCCGCGCTTGCCGCCCTCCTGGACGCCGCCGTCGATGAGGGGCAGAATCTTGACGCCTTTGCGCAGGAACAGCGCGCCGCTTCCCTTGGGGGCATCGAATTGATCTCCGGCCAGGCTTAGCGCGTCCACGCCCAGCGCCCGCACGTCGACCGGGATATGACCGACCGCGGCCACGGCGTCCATATGGACAAGCACTCCCTTGGCCTTGACCAGCCGGATCATCTCCGCCGCGGGCTGGATCGTCCCGACTTCGGAATTGGCCAGCTGGATCGAGACGAGGGCCGTGTCGGGCCGCAGGGCCGCCGCCACGGCGGCGGGGTCGACCCGGGCCTCGGCATCCACCGGGACAAGAGTCGTGATGAAACCCATTTTCTCCAGGCTCTTGGCTGCGTTCAGAACGGAGACATGCTCGATCGCGGAGAGAACGATATGGCCGCCTTTCGGCTTGGCCGCCATGGCCATCCCCTTGACGGCCAGGTTGTTGGCTTCGGATCCGCAGGAGACGAAATAGATCTCCTCGGCCTTGGCGTTGAGCAGCCGGGCCATGCTCTCGCGCGCTTCGGCCACCGCTTCTTGGGCGATCTGGCCTTCGGCGTGGAGACTCTGAGCGTTGCCGAACCGCTCCCGGAAAAACGGCAGCATGGCCTCCAGCACTTCGGGGCGGACGGCCGAGGCAGCGATCTGGTCGAGATAGACGCGCGTCATGGCGCTTTGGGGGGGCAGGGGTCAGACGGCGACGACTTCCTTGACCTCGGGCACTTCCTTCTTCAGGATGCGCTCGATGCCCATCTTGAGGGTCAGCTGCGACATGGGGCAGCCGCCGCAGGCCCCGGTCAGTTTGACCTTGACGACGCCGTCGGCGCCGACCTCGATCAGCTTGACGTCGCCCCCGTCCATCCGCAACTGCGGGCGGACCTTATCGAGAGCCGCTTCGATCTTTTCTTTCATGCCGGACTCCTTCTCTGAGAACCTTTACTATAACCCCATCGGCCCGCTTTTTCCAGCGGCCCGACGCGGCCGGTCTCTTAGCTATATATTCCTATCGATTTTATAGTATTTAAACGGCGGGTGTCAAGCGGCCCAAACAAAGTTTTTGGATCCGCCGGACTCGTTGAGTGGAAGCCATCGACTTCCCCCAAGGGACGAGGGCAATGAGGAGAACGGAAATGGGACGGGCGGAGCGGGCATAAGCCGTTTAACGCCGGTGCCGGAATGATGCGGGTGCCGCGACGGATGCCCCTAACACTACGGCCATCGACTTTCCTAAAGGGGCGAAGGACATAGGGGTGAGCGCCGATGCGGAAATTACACCGCGTGCTCTCGTTTTTCGAGGGAATCCGTCCCGGAAAGAGGACGGACGGCGAGGATGTCTGAGTGGACCGTACAAAAACCGTAAAATCGAAGCGGGACGCGAGTTCCGAGCCGCCGAGAAAAACGAGATCCCACGGCGTAAAAATTTCCGCCAGAGCGAACCCCTATGCCCTGAGCCCCTCCCCCTACGAACACTTGTTCCAGCCGCAATTCGGGCAGGTCGGGCACTTCTCGTCCGGCAGGGTCGCGCCGCACTGCGGACACTTGGCCTGGCCCATGTCCCGGCCGCCGTTCTTGCCGTTCCCGAAGTGCCGCTCCAACACCTTGGCCACGGCGTCGGGAATGGACGTCACCAGCCCGCCCTCGGTAAAGACGGGATCGGAGCCGCCGATGCCTTTGATCTGGCTGACGATCTCCTTGGGATCGACCCCGGTGCGCAGGGCCAGGCTGATCAGCCGCCCGATAGCCTCGGCGTCGGCCATGGTCGAGTAGCCGCTCTTGCCGATTGAGGCGAAGACCTCGAACGGCTTCTGGTTGAAGAAGGTGGTCGTGACGTAGAGGTTGCCGAACCCGGTCTTGATCTTATCGGTGATCGAGTTGAGGGTGTCGGGCCGCTCGTCGGGCTGGCGCTTGATCCCGGCCTCAGCCTTGTTGAGGACCTGCTCCTCGCGGCAGCCGTCGCGATAGATGGTAATGCCCTTGGTCCCCAGCTCGAAGGCCAATAAATAGGCCTTTTCGACGTCCTTCAACGAGGCCTCGTGCGGCAGATTGATCGTCTTGGAGACCGAGTTGTCGACGTGCTTCTGGAAGGCGGCCTGCGTCCGGATGTGCCATTCGGGCGCGATCTCGTGGGCCGTGACGAAGTACGGCGGCGGCGTCTGGCCGGGATGATCCCGCTTCCATTCCTTGAACAAAGGGTGGATGTCGGCGAGCTTGGCGTCGATGATATGGCTGGTGAACTCGAAGGCGAAGACGGGCTCGATGCTCGAGGAGCAGCCGGCCAGGCGGGCGATCGTCCCGGTCGGGGCCACGGTGAAGACCGTGGCGTTGCGCATCTTGCGGCCTTTATAGATCGACTTGGCGATGTTGGGGAAGCTGCCGCGGGTCCGGGCCAGCTTCTCCGACGCCTCCGCGGCCCGGCTTCGCAGGAAGGCGGCCAGCTTGTCGGCCAGGGCTAAGGCCGCTTCCGAATCGTATTTGATCTTCATCTTGATGAGCAAGTCGGCCCAGCCCATCACCCCCAGCCCGATCCGGCGGTTGCCCTTGGTCACGGCGTCGATCTCGGGCAAGGGGTACTTATTGACGTCGATGACGTCGTCCAGGAAGCGCACGCCCAGGGCCACCGTGGCGCCGAAGCGGTCCCAGTCGAAGAGGTCGGGCCGGCCGGCGTCGAAATAGGCGGCCACATTGATCGAGCCCAGGTTACAGGACTCGTAGGCGTGGAGCGGCTGTTCGCCGCAGGGGTTGGTGGCGTCGATCGTCCCCAGGCCCTTGGTCGGGTTGTGCCGGTTGATGCGGTCGATGAAGAGAAGCCCGGGGTCGCCGATGGCCCAAGCCGACTCGACGATCATCCGGAAGACCTTGCGGGCGTCCTTGCGGTCGACGACCTTTTTGCGGGAGGGGTCGTAGATGTCGTATGTGCCGCCCTTGCGCAGGGCCTCCATGAAGGCGTCGGTCACGGCGACCGAGATGTTGAAGTTGCCGACGCTCTTGCCGTCCCGCTTCATCAGGATAAACTTCTCGATGTCGGGGTGGTCCACCCGCAGGATGCCCATGTTGGCCCCGCGGCGGGTGCCGCCCTGCTTGACGGCTTCGGTCGCGGCGTCGATGACCTTGAGGAAGGAGACCGGGCCCGAAGCGACGCCTTGGGTGCGGTGGACGAAGCTGCCGGACGGCCGCAGCCGGCTGAAATCGAATCCCGTCCCGCCACCCTCCTTGTGGACTAGGGCCGCGTTCTTGACGGTGCTGAAGATCGACTCCATCGAGTCCTCGATCGGCAGGACAAAGCAGGCGCTGAGGCACATGTCCCGGCCGGCGCCGGTCAGGGTCGGGCTGTTGGGCAGGAACTCGCGGGCCATCATGGATTCGAAGAAGGCCTTGGCCCAGACCGCCCGGTCCTTGGCGGTCTTCTCGGCCGAAGCCACGTAGCCGGCGACGCGGCGGAACAGGTCCGAGGGCGCCTTGTCCAGGAACTCGCCCTTGTCGTTTTTCATGAGATAGCGGGCCTTCAAAATGCGCAGGGCGTTCTCGGAAAAGCCTTGGACCTCGGTCATTGGATCTCTCCTTGCTCGTGGGACGGCGCAAAACCTATAAACTCTATCGTTTTTCTGTATTCTAACAAATCCGGCCGGAGTGGGCCATAGGCCGGCGCAAGCAAACGCTAAAAAACTATACCAAATGTGGGGGAGCCGACCCTTTTCAGCCCCATTATATGGTGTTTTTCGAAAAAATCAAGCCTTTTCTACAAGTTACAGAAAAGGCTCACGTTTCCCTTCCGCGTCGTCCCGAGGAGCGCCCTTGGCGTGACGAAGCATCGATTCTCTTCAAGTCCACCAGGCCGTCCAATTGCCCCGGCCGGAGGATCGTGTCTTCGCGCTCCACACCCGTCGAGACGACGGCCACCTCCGCCTCGACCGCGTCCTCGATGAACTTGAGATAATCGAGAAACGCCTGCGGCAGGGCCTGCCACGACCGGACCTTTCGCACGGGCTCCAGCCAGCCTTTCATCTTGACGAAGCGCGGGACAACCTTGTCCAGGACGGCCGGCTCGACCGGAAATCCGTCCAGCCGCCCGCCCTTGTAGTCGTATCCGACGCAGATCGGCACCTCGTCCAAGCCGTCCAGGACGTCGGGCTTGGTCACGACCAGCTTGTCGATGCCGTTGACCCGGCAGGCGTAGCCAACCGCAACGGCGTCGAACCAGCCGCAGCGGCGGGGCCGGCCCGTCGTGGCCCCAAACTCGTCGCCGCGCCTGCCGAGCAGCCGTCCGGTGTCGTCGAGAAGCTCGGTCGGGAAGGGTCCCGACCCGACCCGCGTCGTATAGGCCTTGACGACCCCCAGCACGGCGTCGATCCGGGTCGGCCCGACGCCCAGCCCGGTGCAGGCCCCCCCGGCGGTCGAGTTGGAGGAGGTGACGAAGGGATAGGTGCCGTGGTCGACATCGAGCAGAGTGCCCTGAGCGCCCTCGAACAGGATCGGGCGGCCTCGCCGCATCTCCTCCGCCAACAGGGCGGGCACGTCCCGGAGGCAGGGTCCGATGGCGGCGGCATAACCGGCGTATTCCTCGAACACCGCCCCCGGGTCGATGGGGGGCCGGCCGTGCAGCGCGGCGTAGGCGTTCTTCTCGACGGCCATGGCCTCGATCTTAGCGCGCAGGGCGTCCAGGTCGAGCAGATCGCCCGCCCGCACCCCTCGCCGGGCGACCTTGTCCTCGTAGGCCGGCCCTATGCCGCGCAGGGTCGTACCGATCTTTTGCTCGCCCAAGGCCTCCTCGCTGATTTGCTCGACTAGCCGGTGGTAGGGCAGGATGAGATGGGCGTTGCGGGCGATGGCGATCCGGCCCTCGTCGACGGGGACGAGCTTGCGCAGGGCCGCCAGCTCATCCAGGAAGGCCTTGGGGTCGAGAACCACACCGTTGCCGATGACGCACAGCGTTCCCGGCCGCAGGATGCCCGAGGGGATCAGGTGAAGGACGATCTTGGTCCCCTTGACATAGACGGTGTGGCCGGCGTTGTGGCCGCCCTGGTAGCGGGCTACGACGTCGAAGGCCGGGGTCAACCAGTCGACGATCTTGCCCTTGCCTTCATCCCCCCACTGGGTGCCGAGAACCACGATATTGGACATGCCTTCCTCTTAAAAGTGAACGGCGGCTTGAACCCGCAGGACGTTGTCGTCGAGAGCCGCGCCTTTTTCCTTCTGCCAATCGTATTCGAGCTTGATCTGAACGTTGGGGTGGAGAGCATACGACAAGCCCAGCGTCCAACGGCTATGGTTCCAGGACAGCCCCTCTCCCGGGAAGAGCGGCCCCCCCCAGCCGGCCCCGTGGAAGGGGTCGTCGGCCTTGGAGCTCTGGTAGGAAGCGGCCGGCCGGAAAGAGCCGAAGGTCAGCCCCAGCAGGACGAACCAGCCCTCGACCCGGCCGGCGGCGAAGCCGGAGGGGTTATCGATATCGGCCCGCGTGTACTCGGCCTGGCATGATATGTTGGCCGTCGTCCAGCCGGCGTCGGCCCCGAAGAGACGGAGACGGCGGTCGCCGGCTTCGTCCTGCTTCCCAAGGTAATACGACAGCCCGAGGTCCATCTCCTGGCTGATCGGAAAGCTTAAGCGGCCGCCCCAGCCCTTGTTCTTGTTGTTGTCGCGCCATTGCTGGCCGCCGGCGGGTGTCGCCGCCTCGGCCAGGCCGTTGCCGAGGAAGGCCGCATAGCGGACGAACCCGAGATCGCCTTCGGCCACGACCCCGATGTCGCGCCAGCTCCGCGGCCGGGTCTCGGCCACACCGTAAGGCGAATCGATGAGCAGCGTCTGGAAGGGCCGGTCGGCGGCGTTATAGCGGCCGAACGGCACGAGGTAGACGCCCAGCTTGGCTTGAAAGGCCTGCGACCAGATCCAGGACGCCGAGGCTTGCTCGATCTCGGGCTGGGCGACACCCCGGGCCCGCAGCTCCAGCGTGTATCCGAACTGCTGAGACCATTCCCCCGAAATGATCAAGCCGGCCTGGGCACCGCCGAACGTGCCCACTTTCCAGGGCGACTGGCTCTGGCCTTGCAGGTATTCGGCCGCAAAGTAGCCGTTGAGGCGGACCTGGGCGGATGCGGGCCGGGGCACGAGCGCCAAAAGCGCGGCCGCAACGGCCGCGGGCAGGGAGAAACGTTTTTTGATGCTCATTGGGGCTCCGAGGCCAGCCGCGCGTAATCGAACCCGTCGGCCAGGATCTCGTTCTTGAAGGCCGCGACGTCGCGGCGCTCGGCCACGGCCTTGGCGATCAACGGGACGCCTTCCCTTGTCCCCATCCAGACGGCGCCGACGAGGCGGCCGCCCTCGAGGACGATCTTGCGGTAAAGGCCGGAAGCCGCATCCTCGCGACGGAGCTCCTCGATTTCGCCGGGGCGCTCTGGATTGACGACACCGACCGAGGCCAGATGCAGACCCATGACCTTGAGGGTGTTGGAAGGGACGGTCCCGGCATAAGGGCGCCGGTGTCCGAGCATGGAAGCCGCCGCCGTACGGGCCTGGTCGAAGGAAGCCGGGATGATGCCGTAGAGCCGGCCCTTGTGCTGGGTCCCGTCGCCGGCCGCGAAGATGCCCGGCCGGCTGGTCGCCATATCGTCGTCGACGACGACGCCCCGGTCCACGGTCAATCCGGCCTCGCGGGCCAGAGCCGTGTTCGGCCGGACGCCGGCCGCGATCAGAACCGTACCGGCCGGGATCTCCTCCCCCGTCTTGAGCCGGACGCCGGCGGCTTCGGACCCGCCGATGATCTCCTCCGTCACGACGCCGACGCGGACCTTGATCCCGCCGGCCTCGATCTGCCGGGTCAGGACGGCCGCGCCGGGCGGGTCGAGCTGGCGGGGCAGAAGGTTGGGAAAGAATTCCAGGACCGTCACGGAGGCCCCGCGGGCCTTAAGGGCGCGGGCGATCTCCAGCCCCAGAAGCCCGCCGCCGATGACGACGACCTCCGGCCGCGACGCGACGCGGGCCAGGATCGCCTCGGCATCATCGAGGGTCCGCAGAGTCAAGACGCCGGGCTTGTCCGCGCCGCGGATGGGCGGCACGGAGCTGGAAGCGCCGTCGGCCAGACACAGGACGCCGTATCCCTCGCTTCCCCCGTCGGCGCGTTCAATGCGGCGTTCGTCGGGAAGGACGCGACGGACCCGGGTCGAAAGCCGGACATCGATCCGCTGACCCGCGTACCAGGCTTGGGGGTAGGCAAACAGCTTCCCGAGGGGAAGGCGTCCGGCCAAGTACTCGATCAGGTTCGGCCGAGGATAATAGAGATATCGCTCTTCTCCGAAGACGACGATCTCGATTTCCGCGTCCGCTTCGCGCAGGGTTTTGGCCGTGATGGTCCCGGCCAACCCATTCCCGACGATAACGGCCTTCACTCGGCCTTCTCGAAGTAATCCTTGCCGACGCCGCACTGGGGGCAGACCCAGTTGTCGGGCAGGCTTTCGAAGGGCGTGCCGGGGACGACGCCGTTCTCGGGGTCGCCGGCGACCGGATCGTAGACATAGCCGCACGCGGTGCAAACCCATTTCTGCATGATCGGACTCCTTTCCGGGCGTTTCAGTCAGTTCTCAATGAGGACATGGCGTTCATAAGCGGTTTCGAGCTTGAGCTTGTGAACCCGCTCCTGGGCCGCCAGGAGCACGAAGAGGGATCGGGCCTCGGGATCGGCCGCTCGGGCCGCCAACTCGGCGTACAGAGCGGCGGCGCGGGCCTCCTTGCGTGCGGCATGGATCAGAAGATCCTGCATCGTCGCCGCCTCGTTCATGTCGGGATCGGGGACCGCGTCGCTCAACCCGAGATCCTCGACGGGCCCGAGCCCGGGAAGCGGCGCCCCCGCCGCAGCCGCGGAGGCCAGGGCTTCCAGGCGGCGCTTATGTTCCGCTTCATCCGCCCGGAGGTCCAGGAGCATGTCCCGCAGTCCCGCAGTCGGCGCGTCCTCGGCCAAGGCGGCGTAGGATGCGGCGGCTTCTTCCTCGCGGGCGATGGCAAAGCGGAAGATATCGGCGGCCGTGCGGAATTCACTCATCATCGTCGTCCCGTGGTTTTTCGCTCCCGAAGCCTGGCGGCTTGGAGAAATCATTATAAAGGAATCA
>JAPKZJ010000085.1 GCA_026393855.1 Candidatus Aminicenantes bacterium | reverse complement strand
CTCACCTTGGACCGTCTCATTGATGCGATCGAACGGCCAGGCCGCGTAGCGGTCGCTCAAGCCGCCGTGGACGAAGACCGTGTCGTTGATCCGGATGATGGTGTCGTGCAGGGCGATCCAGCGGCCGTATTCGCGCCGCAGGAACTCGAAGTAGGCGTCGCGGGCGCCCTCGTTGGCCGGCAGAGTCTCGGCCCACATCTTCATCAGATCGGCGCCCGGGCCGAACTTCCGGCGGTATTCTGTCTCCGCCCGGCGGCGGATGCGCTCGGGCACGAACGCGACGAACTGCTCCGGGCTCACTAAGCCCTGGTAATCGAAGGACAGCCCCATCAGGGCCATGGCTTCGTGGTTGCCGATCAGCATGTGAACGCGGCCGCCGGCGGTCGCAGCTTCTTTCTCCAGGCGGCGGATCAGGTCGTAGATGTCCCGGGCCCGGGGGCCGCGGTCGATCACGTCGCCCATCTGGACGAGGTGGGCCGTCCCGCCCGTCCAGGCCAGGTCGGGCCCGACGAGGCCCGTCCCTTTGAGGATGTCCACGAACTCTTCGTAGGCGCCGTGCAGATCGCCCACGGCGACGATCTTGGAAACGTCCGTCCAGACCCCGGCCCGGTCGGGCGGCCGCACGAGGGGGCGGTCGCGGGGAGGGCCGCCGCGCTGGGAGGACTGCGGGGCGGACGCGAAAAACGCCGCAGGCGCCGTCGAGCCGGCCGCAATCAAGGATATCGCGGCAACGGCGATGATCACGAGGACAATCGGGGCTGGCGATTGGGCCGTCCTTGTGGAGGTTGGGGGTACGGACTCGCGCGCGATCCCAGGCCGGCCCGCAGGAATTCCTCTCATGAGCCTGCCCTTAATATGTTGAGAATGGACCGGGCTGTCAAGTGGAGCCCGGTTGACTTCGCGTCCCCCTTCCGGTATAAAAACATCGGCATCCCATGCTCATCAGCAAGCGCGAAAAAGAAGGCATCGTCATCTTCGACGTCGACGGCGAGATCAAGCGTTCCGACATCATCGACGTCACCTTGCATGACCTGGTCAAGGCGGTGCTGGAGGAGGGGCGCCGGTTCATCCTCCTCAATTTCGAGAAGGTCGGCTTCATCGACAGCTTCGGCGTCGGCGAGATCCTGGCCAGCTACATCTCCACTCACAATCTCGGCGGCAAGCTCAAGCTGGGGGCGCCGGTTCCCGGGAATGGTCGGACGCGGCCTCGGCCTGCGCCCGGGTGAAGCCGGCGAGGCCGTCCTCTTCTTCCTCTATTTCTTCCTGATCACGGCTCCCTTCACTATCATCAAGTCCGTCCGCGACGCCAGCTACCTCGACGACATCGGGGTTCAATACCTGCCCTGGGCCTACGGGACGGCGGCGCTCGTCGCCGTCGCTGTCGCCGTGCACGCCCGTCTGCAGGCCCGCCTGCCGCGGCGGGGGCTCCTCGTCGGCAGCCTGCTCGCCTTCGCCGCGACGGCAGCCCTCTTCCATTTTCTATTCGGCCTGCATTGGCCGTGGATCACCCTGCTGTATTGGCTGTGGGCGAACATTTTCGTCGTCGTCCTGACGACCCAGTTCTGGTTCCTGGTCAACGACGTCTTCAACCCCCGGCAGGCCAAGCGCCTAGTCGGCTTTCTGGGCAGCGGCGGCATCCTGGGGGGCATCGCCGGCGGCCTTGTCACCGGTTTTTTGGCCCGGCCCGGGAGGCCCGAAGACCTTCTTTTCGCGGCCGCGGGCCTGCTCGTCCTGGGAGCCGTCGCCGTCAACCTCCTGTTCCGGCGGCTGGACCAGAGGGGCGACACGGCCGCGGCCGTCTCGCCCGCGTCCTCGGCGGCGCCCCGGCCCGGGTTTCTCGACTCCTTCCGGACCGTCCGCGGGGACTCCTATCTGCGGCTGCTGGCCGTGCTGGCGCTCCTGACCGGGATCGTCTCGACCTTCATCGACTGGCAATCCAAGGCCGTCATCGACGTCTCGGCGGCCAAGCTGAACCTGGCCGCGTTTTTCGGCCGCTTCAACGCCGGGTTGCTGGCGGTCGCGTTCCTCTTCCAGATCGTCCTGACCAGCCGGTTCCTCCGCCGCTTCGGGCTGCGGGTGGCTCTAATGATCTACCCGCTGGCGCTCCTCGTCTGCTCGGGCGGCGTCGCGGTCTGGCCGGTCCTGGGCTGGGCCCTGGCCGTCAAGGGGGCGGACAAGGCCTTCTCCTACTCCATCCAGCAATCGTCGCGAGAGCTTCTATATATCCCCGTCCCGGCCGACCGCAAATACCGAGCCAAAGTCTTCATCGACATGTTCCTGAACCGGTTTTCCAAGACCGCGGGCGCCGGCCTGCTCCTCCTGCTCTTCCTCCTGCCGACCGGGCCCAGCGTTGCCGTGGTCGGGGGCGCGTCTATGCTCCTCGTGGCCGTCTGGCTCCTTCTAAACGTCCGGCTGGGCAAGGCCTACGGTCGGGCGGTGACCGGCCACCTGGCCGGCAAGTGGGAGCGGGGCGAAGGGCTGGTCCAGGGCCGGGCCGACGCGGATGCGGCCAAGACGATCGTCGACGCGCTGGACAGCCGGAAGAGGAGCCCGTCCCTCTTTGCCATTCATCTTTACGAGCTGGCCCGCGAAGGCCGGCTGACGCCGGAGATCGCGAGCTTCCTGGAGGAGGAGAAAAGCGCCTTGGGCCCCCAGCCCGTTTCGCCGCTCCTGGACGGCGAAGAGATGCCCTGGCTGCCCCCGCCCGGCGCCGAGCTTCTGGCCGCCGACGCGGACATCCGCGAGATCCTGGCCCTGCCCGAATATCAGCGAGTGATGGGGGATTACGCCGGCCGGGTCCTGCGCGGCGAAGAGGGCGGCGAGACCGCCCGGATGGAGCTGGCCAAGGCGGCCGGCCTCATGGACCGCGGCTCGCCCGTGGCCGAGCGGCTGGAGGATCTCCTGCTCGACGCCTCGCCCGAAGTCGTCCACTATGCCGTCGAATCGGCCGGCCGGCTGCGGCGGCGCGAATCGCTGCCCTGGCTGGTGAACCGGTTGGCCGATCCGCGGGCCCGCAGCGACGCCGCCGAAGCCCTGGCCCGCTACGGGGCCGCGGCGGCCGGCACGCTGGGCGATTATCTTCTCGATCCGAGCCTGGCCAACGAGGTCCGCCGGAGGATCGCCGCCATTCTGGCCGCCACACCCTCCCAGGACACCGCGGATGCCCTGCTCGACGCCCTGGCCGCGGGATTGCCGGGTGTGGAGCGCGATCTCATCGACGCCCTCGACCGCGTCCGCGAGCAGGCCCCTGGCCTCGTCTTCGACCCGGCCGCGGTGCGGATCGCCCTGGAGGGCGAGATCGGCCGCCTCGCCGCAGCGCTCGCGCGGGCCGACGGCCTATGGCTGTTCCGGCTCCTGAACCTTCTGCATCCCGGCGAGGACCTGACCCGGGCCGGGCAATGCTTCGTCAGCGGCTCCGCCGACGAGACGGCCTTCGCCCTGGAGCTCCTGGATCACGTCCTGCCGCTCGACCTCAAAGAGCGCATTGTTCCCGTCCTGGAACGGCTGCCGTGCCCCGGGGGGACCGCATGAGCCGGATTTCCGAATTCCTGTTCAAGGACATCCGCGAGAGCGCGCCCGATCGGGTCGCCGAAGGGCGGAACCTGGCCGGGCTCTTTTTTTGTCTGACCGCTTCGGCTTACGTCTTCAAAGCCGTCAAGATTTCCCTGTTCCTGAATTCGCTGCAAGCCAAGCGCTTGCCGTTCGCTTATCTGATCACGGCCGTCGTCATGGGCTTGGTCGTCACTCTCAACACCCGGCTCCTGCGGACCATGAAGCGGCGATCCTATGTCCTGGGCAGCCTGGCCTTCTTCGCCGCCACCTTGGTGCTGTTTCGGCTGACCATCCCGAGCCACGCCCGCTGGCTGATCATCCTCTACTGGCTGTGGAGCGACATCTACCTGGCCATGTCCGTGACCCAGTTCTGGATCGTCGTCGGCGACGTCTTCCCGCCGCGGGAAGCCAAGCGCATGGTCAGCCCGCTGGTCAAGGCCGGACTGCTGGGTGGGATCTTCGGCTCGTTCCTGGCCTCCCGCCTGGCCGGGCCGCTGGGGTCGGAAAACCTGCTCCTGGTCGGCCTGGCCTTCCTGTTGGCGGCGATCGGCTTGGCGGGGGCGGTGCTTCGGCGACCGGTTGCCGCTTCGGCGCAGCGTGTCGCAGCGAATGACATTCTGAAAAAGCCCGTCGAAACCGACGCCGCTGCGAAGCGCGTGGGGTACCGCAAGAGCCTCAAGGCCCTGTTCGAAAACCGCTATCTGGTGCTGATCAGCGGGGCCATGCTGGCGGCCATCACCGTCTCGACGCTTCTGGATTACCAGTTCAGCCGGGTGCTGGAGTGGAAGATCACGGGGGCCGATGCCCAGACTGCTTTTATGGGAACTTTCTTTACCCTTCTGCTCATCGTCTCCTTCGTCCTCCAGTCCGCGCTGACCCACCGGGTCCTGCGGGTTTTCGGGCTGGGGACGGCGGTCCTGGTGGCGCCGGTGGTACTTCTGCTCGGCGTCGCCGCGGTGGCCCTCGTCCCGGCGGCCTTGGCCCTGCCCTGGGCGGTGGCGGTCAAAGGCGCTGAAAAAAGCTTGGCTCACACCTTCAGTCAGTCGACTCGCGAGATTCTGTATATGCCCATTCCCGTCGAAACGCGGGCCCGGGCCAAGGTGTTTATCGATATGTTTTTGAATAAGGTCGGCGACGGCATCGCCGCCTTGCTCATCGCCGGCGTCACGGCCCTCTTTGCGCCCTCCTGGAAGGGCATGAGCTGGGTGACCGGGGCTTGCCTGGGGATTTGGATCCTGCTCACGATCGGGATCAACCGCACCTATGGCGGCGTCGTCAAGGGGAACCTCCGGGCTCGTCGCCTCGACGCGGACGAGATTATCATGGGCCGGGTGGACGTGGATGCGGCGAAGCTCGTCTTCGACACCCTTGACAGCCGCCGCCGCAGCTCCGTCCTCTACGCCATGAACCTTATGGATCTGGTGCGCCGGGAGGGGTTGAGCCCGGAGCTGCGGGCCATCCTGAACGAAGAGGCTTCGCGGGTCCAGGCCGATTCGTTCGACGGGCTGATCGGAACCGGCGGCTCGACGCTGTTCCCGGGCTGGGACGATCGGCTGGCCGAAGAAAGCCTCGACGCACAGGTGCGGGAGGTTTTGTCGCTCGATGTTTACCAGGAGATCATGAAGCGGAGGTTCGACGAGCTGGGCCAAAAAACCGGGCCGGCCGGGGTCGTCGATCAGATGGAAGCGGCCAAATCGATCGGCCTGATGTCTCCGGAATCGCCGCTAGTCGATCGGTTGCGGACGCTGCTGCGGCACGATTCGCCCGACGTCGTCCGCTATGCCCTGGAGAGCGCTTCCCGCCATCTCCGGCGCGAGCATGTCCCGCTGATCCTGCCGCGCCTGGGGGACCCGGCTCTCTCCGATGCCGCGGCCGCCTCGTTGGCAGCCTACGGCGATCGGATCTCCGGGGCTCTGGGCGATGCCCTGCTCGATGCCTCGCTCGTCCCGGCCGCCCGTAAGGCGGTCCCCGGCGTTTTGGCCCGGACGGCGACCCCGCGGGCCGCCGCCGTCCTGGTCCGAGCCTTGCGGCGGCGCGACCCGGAAGTTCTGGCCGAAATCATCGCCGCCCTGGTTCGGCTGAGGTCTGAAAATCCGGCCCTCCGCTTTCCCGAGCCCGCGGTCGCGGCCGAAGTCCGGCGCGCGGTCGGCGCGGCCTGCGACTTGTTCGAAGGCCGGGTTCGCGGCCAAGCCGGCCCGGACGGCGAGACGGGGAACGCGGCGTTAGAAAGGGCCTTCAAGCGGGTCTTCGACCTGCTCAGCCTGGTCTACCCGTTCGAGGATGTCGTCCGTGCCTGGCAGAACTTCGCCCGGGGCGAGCGACGGACGGTGGACTATTCCATCGACTTGCTTGAGCACCTGCTCCGCCGGGAAGACAAGGACATCGTTCTGCCGCTCCTGGAGCAGGGGCCGGACGAGGTCAAGGCCCGGCGCTGCCGCGAGATGCGCCGCCGGCTGACGGGCGAGGCCTGATTTTTGCTATAATCGAGCCGAAACCATGCCGCTCCTTTACCTCTACCCCAAGCGCGGCGCCGGCTTCTCGATCGAGCTGGGCTCCGAGCCGATCAGCCTCGGTCGGGCGGCCGACAACTCCGTCCCGCTGGGCGATCCGTTCTGCTCCAGCCGCCACGCGGTTATCCGACCGGCGGAGAACGGCTATGTCGTGGAGGATGCGGGGAGCAAGAACGGAACCTTCCTCAACGGCCGCAAGCTCGAAGGGGCCGCGCTCCTGCGCACGGGCGACGAGGTTCGGCTGGGCGGCGTCCGGATCGTCTTCGACCGGCCCCTCTCCGCGGCCGTCGAGATGACCGACGAGGCCGCCTCGATCACCCGGGTCAATACCGTCGTCCCCGTGCAGGACCTCCTGCGGCGGACGGGCGGCCCCGTCGGTCCCGGTGCGCCGGGTCCGGACGGCATCTCCGACGATCGCGACGTGGCCGCGGTCATGGGCGAAGTCAGCCAGGCGCTCCTTCTCCATCGCCCCCTGCACGAGCTGCTCGACCACATCATGGGCCTCATCAGCGCCCACGTCGCGATGGATCGCGGCGTCCTGATGCTCGTCGAGGGCGAGCCGCCCCATCTGCAGACCAAGTCGATCCGGGTCAACACGCCGGCCCTGCAGGCCGAAAAAATCCAAGTCAGCCGGGGCATCGTGGCCATGGTCTTCGAGCAGAAGCTCTCGGTCATCATCACGGACGCCGCCATCGACCCCCGGTTCATGGCCCGCGAGAGCGTCATGGCGGCCGGCATCCGCTCGGCCCTCTGCGTCCCCCTCTGGGACAACAAGGCCGTCATCGGCGTCCTTTACGCCGATCGGCTCTCGACGGTCCGGCCTTTTGCCGAGAAGGACCTGCGGCTGCTGACCCTGCTGGCCAACCTGGCTGCGGTCAAGATCGAGAACGCCCTGCTGATGGAAGACGCCATCAAGAAGGAGCGTATGGAGCGCGAGCTGGCCCTGGCCGCCCGCATCCAGAAGGACCTGCTGCCCAAGGAGACGCCGCTCTGCGCCGAGCTGGACATCTCCGGCCGCAACGTCCCCTGTCTTGAGGTCGGAGGCGATTATTATGATTTCATCCCGGTGGACGACTGCCGGATGGGCATCGCCATCGCCGACGTTTCGGGCAAGGGCGTCAGCGCTTCTCTGCTGATGGCCTCGCTGCGGGCCGCGCTACACTCCGAGATCCGGCCCGATCACGACCTGGCCAGGCTGGCGGCGAAATTGAGTGATTTCGTGTTCAAGAGCTCCCCCATCAACGATTTCATCACTTTCTTCTGGGGCGAGCTGGACACGGCGACCGGTGTCCTTCGCTATGTCAATGCCGGCCATCCGCCCCCGATCCTATGCGGCGCCGGCCGGCCGCCGCGCACCCTGGACGGCACCGGTCTGGCCTTGGGCATGCTGCCGGGCCTGGTGTACGAGGTCGGGGAGGCCGTCCTCGCGGTGGGCGAAACGTGGGTGCTTTACACCGACGGCATTACCGAGAGCCGGCGGGCCGACGGCGAGGAATATGGCCCCGACCGGCTGGCCGAGCTGGCTTGCGCCAGCGCCGGGACGTCGGCCGTTCTGATCGACGCCGTCTTTGCCGCGTTGGAAGAGTTCTCGGGGACGCGGGCCGGCGCCGACGATCGGACCCTGGTCGTGATCAAGCGGATCCGTTAAGCTCCGGCTTGCATCCTCCCGATTCCCTCCGGCCCTCGATTCGGGTGGACCTTGGCGGCCGGAAATCGGGGCTGGACGGGGCCTGGGCCGCAACAAGTGGCATTTCGGCGTCGTTTTCCTTATGATATCCCTCTTAACTTTGCCAAAGACAGGTGCCGCCATGAACCGCTACAATCGAAAGCTTCTCGGGCTCGCCGCGTTCGCCCTCTGGCTCGCCGCCGGCGTCGGCGCGGCGAGTCCCGCATCCGTCCCGCCGGGGCGCCGAGCCCAAGCCGCCGCGGCTGCGCCCGCCATCTCGTTCGAGGAAACGGCCCGCTTTTTAAGCGGCCTGCCCTGCGAGTCCGAGAGCCTCCGCAAGCTGCAGGAGACGCCCGAAGGCAAGGAGTTCATGGCCGCCATGGACCGCAACTGGGCCGACTTGGAGACCAAGCGCCTGAAGCCGATGCGGGAATGGGCCTCCGGCGAGATGGCCGAGGCCCGGGCTGCGACCAAGATCCTGTTCTACCCCTTCGGCGGCCCGGACATCCTGACCTCCTTCGTGCTGTTCCCGGAGGCGGAGACCCACATCCTGCTCGGCCTGGAATTCGTCGGCCGGCTGCCCGCCTTCACCTCTTTCAAGCCCGAGCGGGCTGCCGCGTACACCCGCAACGTCTCCGCGGCGCTCTCGGATTTCTTCAACAAGAGCTACTTCATCACCAAGAACATGAACACCGCTTTCGGCGGCGACAAGGTGGACGGAGTCCTGCCCATCCTGTGCCTGTTTCTGGAGAGGACCGGGAATCATATCCTGGCCGTCAAGCGCTGCGAGTTTCTTGACACCGGCGAGCTGCTGGAGAGCGATTTTGCCGTCCCGGCCAAGAAGCAGCGCCGGCCTTACGGTGCCAAGATCGAGTTCCGTGCGGAAGCGGGCGGCTCCCCCAAGTCTCTCTATTACTTCTCCTGCGACCTGGTCGACGACGTTTTTAAGCTCGATTCCGTCCTGTATAAGCACTTGGCCGCCATCCCCTTCGAGTCCACTTACGTCAAGTCGGCCTCCTACCTGATGCACTACAAGACGTTCGCCAACATCCGCAACCTCATCCTGGATAAGAGCCGGTTCGTTCTGGAGGACGACACGGGCATCCCCTACCGCTACTTCAAGCCCGAGATCTGGCAGGCCCGTCTCTACGGCGAGTACATCAAGCCGGTCAAGGATTTCTCCGGCGTCGAGCAGAAGGACCTCAAGGCGGCCTACGCCGATCCGGCGTCGGACCTCCGCAAGCTGCCCTTCCATCTCGGCTATCATTGGAGCACTAACAAGGATTCGATCCTGTACTTCCAGCGCAAGATCGCCCCCGCGAGCGGGGGAGCGAGGTGAAGCCGGTCAAATTCGGACTGTCCACGGCCACGGCGCTGGTCATCGCCAATATGGTGGGGACCGGCGTCTTCACCAGCCTTGGATTCCAGGTCGCGGGCCTGTCCTCCGGCCTGGCCCTGCTGATGCTGTGGGGGCTGGGCGGATTGATCGCCCTGCTCGGAGCGCTGACCTATTCCGAAGCCGGCGTCCTCTTCCCGCGCTGCGGCGGAGAGTACCACTACCTGACCCGGATGTTCCACCCGGCCGTCGGATTTCTGGCCGGCTGGATCTCCATCCTGGTCGGGTTCGCCGCCCCGGTGGCGGCGGCGGCCATAGCCCTGGGCCGCTATGCGGGAAGTGCGCTGGCCCTGCCCGAGCGTCTGTCCTTCTTGCCGGTCCTGGGCACGTCGTCCTGGATCGCCATCGCCGTCATTGCCGCCCTGACCGCCGTCCACAGCCTGGACAAGGTCGTCGGGGCGCGCTTCCAGAACATCATCACGACCTTCAAGGTCGTCTTCATCTTCGTCCTGATCGCCCTGGGCCTCGCCGTGGGCAAGCCGGCCGGCCTGTCGTTCGCGGCCGGGGCGGCGGCCTGGAAGGACATCTTGAGCCCGGCCTTCGCCGTCTCGATGTACTTCGTCACCTTCGCCTATTCGGGCTGGAACGCGGCCGCCTACGTCGCGGGCGAGATCCGGGACCCGAAGAAGAATCTGCCCCGCAGCCTGATCACCGGGACGCTGTTCGTGGTGGTCATCTACGTCCTGTTGAACTTCGTCTTTCTCTATACGGTGCCCCTGGCCGAGATGGTGGGCAAGGTCGAAGTCGGCTACATCTTCGCCGGCCACGTCTTCGGCGCCCAGGGCGGCCGGATCATGGGCGGCCTGATCGCATTCCTCCTGCTGTCCAGCATCAGCGCCATGATCATCGCCGGACCGCGGCTGTCCAAGGTGCTGGGCGAGGATTACTGGCTGTTCCGGGGCCTGGCCCGGAGCACCCGCAAGGACATCCCGGCAGTGGCCATTGTCGTGCAGGGATTGATCTCGGCCCTCTATGTCGTCACCGCGACTTTCGACCAGGTCATCGTCTTCGTCGGATTCACCCTGAACCTCTTCACCTTCCTGACGGTCCTGGGGGTGATGATCATGCGCCGCAAACGGCCCGATCTGCCGCGGCCCTACCGGACCATCGGCTACCCGGTCGTGCCGGTTCTGTTTCTGCTCATTCAGGCCTACATCATGGTGTACGGCCTGCTCTATCGGCCCAAGGAGTCGATCGCCGGAATCGCGATCACCGGCCTCGGCTTTTTGATTTACGTCCTCGATCACAAGGTCCGTCCGTCCGGCTTCAAACCTGCCGAAGAATAAGAGGGGTCAGGTCTCAACATTAGACATTTCACCTGCATAAGGCGTTTCATACTCAAGGACGACATGTCGAATGTTGAGGCCTGACCCCTTCCCTGTCACCGCCGCCGTCTGCTTGTATAACGGATCGGCGTTCATCGGCGAGGCGCTCGCCTCGGTCCTGGCCCAAACCGTGTCCGATTTCGAGCTCCTCGTCGTCGACGACGGATCGACCGACGGCGCCGGCGCGTTTCTCGAAGCCTGGATCCGCGATCCGCGCCTGACCGTCGTGCGGACGCTTCACCGCGGGCTGGGCGCGGCCCGAGCCCTGGCCGTCTCCCGGGCGAGGGGCGAATGGATCGCCTTCCTCGATCAGGACGACGTCTGGGCGCCTCGCAAGCTGGAGCGTTTTTTGGAGGCGGCGGAGTCTCGCCCCGAGGCGGCGATCGTCTTTTCCGACGCCCGCTTGATGGACGAGGCGGGTGCCCCTTTCGGTCTGTGGTCCGACCGGTTCGATCTTCGCAGCCTCGATCTCGGCCCGGGATCGGCCGAGCGCGAGCTGCTTCAGCGCGGGTGTTTCATCGACGTCTCGGCGGCCATGGTTCGGCGGGACGCGGTGCTGGAGGCGGGGAATTTCGACCCCAGGTTCCACTATGTCGAAGACTTGGATCTGTGGCTGCGGATCGCCCGCTGCCGGCGCTTGTCGCGGATTCCCGAGCCGTGGTCGTTCCGCCGTATTCACGCCGGGCAGTTTACCCAAGCCCAACCCGAGACCGCCTTGGCCGAGCAGATGGCCCTGCTGCGGCCGCGGTCGACGGACCTCTCCCTTCCCCCGAGTCTCCGGATCGCGGTGGGCGATTATCTCCTGGGCCAGCACTACGAGTGCGGCCTCCGCCTCCTTCGGCACCGCCGATACGGGGCGGCCGCCCGCGTCGCCTTCGGCGCTTTCCGAGTCCCCGACCGGATCACCGACGCCGCCCATTGTCTTCTCCTCCGCCGAGGGACGCCGAGCTCTGTCCGGAACGCCGCCGGGCGGGCTTTGTCCGTGATCGTCCGGATCGGGAATCGTCTGGTGCGGATCGCGGAGACTCTCCGCGGCCGATCGGCCGGCCCCACCCGGATCCATATCGACGGCACGCCGCTCGGGGATGAGCGGACGGGGTATTTCACCTTCGTCACCGAGCTTATCCGATCCCTGATCGTCGAGGGGCCAGGCGCCCCGATCATCCGAGTTTCTATCGCCGCCGGCGGCCGCCGAGCGCTCCGAGAATCGCTGGGCCCGCCGGCTGGCCGCCTTCGGCTCCGCCGGGTCCTGTTCGGGCGATCCCATTGGGCGGCCTTCTATGAGTCCGTAGCCCGGCCGGTCGTTCAGATATTATCCGGCTTGGGCGCGGCGAGCCTGATTCTGGCCGGGATGTTTTCCTTTCTTCGGCCGTTAGCCTATCTGGGCGCAGGGTGGGCCCTGCTTCAAGCCCTCTTTCTGGCGGATAGGCTTCGATCCCGGCAGATCCGGCGCCGCGGCGGCCCGCCGCGGCCGCCGCTGTTTCAGAGAGCCGCGCTCCTCATCCACAACGGATGGTGGGTTCCGCGCCGGCGGGGATGGCGGGGGCCAGTGATCGAGATCATCACTTGGCGCGGGAGATTCCGCTTTCGCCGCTCCCGCCGTATCGCCTTCGTCCCGGATTTGACGACGCGGATCGGGCCGGAATGGCACACCGAAGCCAACGTCCGCGAATTCGATGAATATCTGGCCTACGCCCTGCGCTATGCCGGCACCCTGGCCACTGTCTCGGAGCACAGCCGGAAGGATATCGTGGAGCGATTGGGCGTGCCCCGAGAGCGCGTCTCTATTGCGCCTTCGTTCATTCACCCGGCCTTTTTTTCTTCACACCGATCCCCCGATGTCCTTCGCGGCTATGGCCTGGAGCCGGGATATCTTCTCTCCGTGTCGACCATCGAGCCGCGCAAGAATCTGCGTCGATTGGTGCGGGCCTTCGAGCGCTTGCGCCAAGCCCGCCTCGGCGGGCCGATCCTGGCCCTGGTCGGTCCGCCGGGTTGGGACGAGGGCTTTGACCGCTTTCTTGACGAGAGCGAGGCCCGTCCCTTCATCCGGCGCCTGGGGTTCGTCCCCCTCGAGCACCTGCCGTCGCTTTATCATCATGCTGCGGCGTTTGTTTATCCCAGTCTGTATGAGGGCTTCGGTTTGCCCGTGCTGGAGGCCATGGCCAGCGAAGCCGTGGTGGCGGCCTCGCGGTCCAGTTCGCTCCTGGAGGTCCTGGGCGAGGCGGGGATTCTGTTCGATCCCGTCAGTGACGGCGACATTGAAGCCGCACTGCGCCGGGCCGTATCCCTGACTCCGGAAGAGCAGGCTTCCTTCCGGGCGGCCGGGCGCCGGCGAGCCGAGGAGATGGTCGCGGAATGGCGGCGGCGCGGTCCGTGGCCGCTTCGGATGGGGGATAAGCCGCCATGCGAGTAACATTCGTCCTTCCGTTTGTCGCCCGGACCGGCGGAGTCAGGCTGGTCCTGCAGCTTGCCGACCGGCTCCATGACGCGGGGCACCGCGTTCTCGTCGTTTATCCGCGCCGGCCCTACCGGTTCCACTATTCCCGCCGCGAATGGCGGGCAGAATTTAGGCGAACGCGAACCGTCCCGCCCGGCGCTCCCTGGTTTTCGCTGCGAGCGCCGCTCCGCCGCGTGCCCCGCATCGGGAACGCCTATCTCCCGGATGCGGACGTCGTGGTGGCCACTTCCTGGCCGACCGCTTTGGATGTCGCCGGGCTCGCGCCGCGCAAAGGCCGCGGCGTTCATCTCCTGATGCATCACGAAGCCGGGACGGGATCGGAAAAAACGATCCGAAGCGTTTATCGCCTGCCCCTCCGCCGTTTGGCTTTGTCACAAGCCGTGAGGGCGCAAATCGAATCGGAGTTTGGGGCGGAAATTCGGGAAGTGGTTCCCGCCGGAGTGGATCCCGAAGTCTTTTTCCCGGACGGAGAGAGCCGTCTGGACACGGTCCTGATGATCGTCCACCCGGCTGCCCACAAAGGCGGGCGGGATGGGCAGGCGGTTTATTCCCTTCTGGCCGAACGCCGTCCGGAATTCCGTCTCCTGGCATGCGGGACGGTCAAGCCCGCGGATTGGCCCGATCGATTCCCCTTCCTGCTTCATCCCAACGACTCCACCCTGAGGCTCCTCTACTCCTCTGCTTCTGTTTTTCTATACACGAGCGGCTATGAAGGGTTCGGGCTGCCTCCGCTCGAGGCGATGGCCTGTGGCTGTCCCGTGGTCACGACGCGCGTGGGGGCGATTCCCGAATACGGGCGGAACGGAGCCAACGCCCTGATCGTTGATCCCGGGGACGTCGATGGGATGACGGATCGGATCGAGACGCTCTTGGATGATCCCGTTCTGCGCCGGACGCTGATTGCCGGCGGGGAGGAAACGGCCCGGGCCTGGTCGATCGGGCGGGCGGCCGGTCTTTTCGCCGCCGCCCTAAAATGAGAGGGGTCAGGTCTCAACATTCAGCATTTCATCTACCTGACGATGCCGTGCCTAAGGAAGAAATGTTGAATGTTGAGACCTGACCCCTCTTTTATTTTATCCGAAGAATTCTCCGGGGGCGGCCTGCAACCGGGCCAGGGCCGAAGCTCGCTCCTTGACGTCGAAGCCCATGGCGCACTTGACGGCGCAGCGGGAGCAGTCGGAGCAGGGTGATTCGGACACGCCGAGGGACGAGACCAGATCATAAGCCTCGCCCAGATTGCGGTAGCCGTAGGCGTACATGTAACCCCGCATCAGCGAGGGGACGGGCAGGTTATTCGGGCACTGGCCCGCGCATTCGTTGCAGCCTTGGCAGTAGAGCCCGCCGCCGGCCTGGGGCTCGATGAGCTTGAGGTCCGCCTTCTCCTGGGCCGTCAGTGCGGCGTCCTTCATGACCTGCATGTTGAGCTCGAGCTGGTCGAACGACGTCATGCCGGGGATGGCCGTGGTGATGTGGGGATTGCTCAAGGCCCATTTCAGGGCCGCCTTGACGTTGATCGGCTCTTTGCGCTCGCGGTCCCAGAATCCGCCGGCCAGGGTCTTCATGGCCACGATGCCGATTCCGGCTTTGGCCGCCTCGGCGATGGCGGCGTCCAATTGAATCAGGTTGGTCTTGCGGAAGTTGTAGCCGACCAGGACGACGTCGTGGAGCTTGCCTTCGATCGCGGCCCGGACGACATCCTGTTCGTTGCTATGGGACGAGACGCCTATGAAGCGGGCCTTGCCCGCCTTCTTGACCGATTCGAGCGCTTTCATCAGGGGCTCGAACAGAACGGCCTCCCGAGTCTGGACGTTGTGCAGGTAGACGATGTCGACATAGTCGAGGCCCAGGCGCTGCAGGCTGACGTCGAACTTCTGGAGCCAGGCTTCGGCCGTCGTCTCGGCCGAGAAATTGCCCGTCTGCCGGTCGCGGGGTTCGCCGGGGACTTTGGTGGCCAGGAAGTAAGAATCGCGCGGACGGCCTTTCAGGACGCCGCCGATGACGGTTTCGTTGGTCCCGCGCTGGTAGCCGTTGGCGGTATCGAGCATCATGATGCCGCCGTCCAGGGCGGCCTTGATCAGATTCTCGTTGTTGGAGTTCATGACCCCCATGGACACGATCGGGAGGGAGACTCCGGTCTTGCCGAGCGGCCGGGTAAGGAACCCGGACTCCTTGGCTTTTCCGGCCGGCGCCATATACGGCTTTTGCCGGGCACCCAGGGCGGATGGAATGGAGGCCAGCGTGCCGAGTCCGGCGGCTCCGATCAAGCCGCTTCTGAGGAACGAACGACGTCCGAGGGTCTTGGTATATTCGCTCATAATGTCTCCTTGGAACGCCGTATTATACCATACAACTTTCGTCGGGCCGGCTCGGCGAGGGGCGAAGGGCCGTGAGTGAGTGCCCACAAAATCAATGTCTGCAAGTGGATGCGAGCAGATCCTGGCCGGCGGCCGGGGGGTTGACGCCGTGGCGTAAGCGCCCTGCCGCGCCTTGAAGCCATGAAGGCCCCCGGCCCGGGCCGGCGACCACGTTCGGACAGGAATGGCTTTCGATTATAATAAAGCCTCCGACGAGAGTCTTTCATGGACTCCGTCGGAAAAGGCAGAATAGGAAGAAATCGACATGCCCGAACCCGCCCCGCCGACCCTCTTCCGCAAATGGCTGACCGCCGCCCGTCCCTGGGCCTTGCCCGCCTCGACCATGCCCGTCGTCTTCGGCACGTCGCTGGCCGTCGTCCTGGGCGGAGCGCGACTTGATATCCTCCGATTCGGGCTGGCCCTGCTGGGCATGGTCATCCTGCACTCGGCTGCCAATATGCTCAGCGACGTTTTCGACTTCAAGCGCGGCCTCGACCGCGAAGTTACTCCGGTCAGCGGCGCGATCGTCCGCGGCTGGCTTTCGGCCGAGAGCGTGAAGCGCGGCGCGATCATCCTTTTCGTCGTCGGATGCGGGATTGGGTTGGGGCTGGCCGCCTTAACCGGGATCGTTCTTCTTATCGTCGGCGCGGCCGGTGTTGCGGTCGGAGCCGGCTACACCCTGCTCAAGTACCACGCCCTCGGCGACTTGGCCGTCTTCCTCAACTTCGGGCTCCTGGGAGCCTTGGGCGCCTGGGTCGTGCAGACGAAGAGCTTCTCCTGGCGGCCAGTCGTCTGGACCGTGCCGATGGCCATGCTGGTTATCGGCATCCTGCATGCCAACAACTGGCGGGACATCGTCTCCGACGGGGAGCGCCGTGTCCGCACCTTCGCTTCCGTCCTGGGCGACGGGGGCTCCCAGGCTTACTACGCGTTTCTCGTATTCGGGAGCATGGCCATCGTTCTGGCCTATGTCGCCGTCCCGCGCTTGACGGGAGGGCGTCTGCCGGCTCTCCCCTGGACCTTTGGGATCGTCCTGCTGGCCTTGCCGAAGGCTCTCGGGCTATGGGGGCGGGCCCGACGGAGGCGTGCGCCCCGGCTGCCCATGGATTTCGTCATCCTCGACGGTGCTACCGCGCAATATAATCTAATCTTCGGTTTGCTTTGCACCGCCGCCCTTTGGTTGTGGTTCTTCATTCGTTAAAACGGGAAGAAAAGAAATCGTGACGGAATCGTCTCCCGCCGGGCGGACGCTCTCGATGAAGGCGGCCGATTGGCTTCCCGCGATTTTGGCCGCCGTGCTCTTCGTTCCGTTGTTCATCTGGCGCCGCGTCGGTCCGCTCGATTTCTGGTGGTGGATGAGCGCGGCCATTGTTCTTCTCGTTGGGCTGGGGGCGGCACTCGACAGGGACTATCTGCCCGGGCTTCGTCGCGACGCGGCGAACCGTTGCGGGCGCAAAGTCGCTCTTGGACTTCTCGCCGCGGCCGCTCTCTATGGCGTGTTCTGGTTGGGGAACGAAGCTTCCCGGCTTCTCTTTCCGTTCGCCGCGGCGGACATCGGGCGCGTCTACGGTTTCAAAGCTGGCATTCCCGTCGCGCGCGTCATTCTGCTGATGGCACTCCTCATCGGGCCGGGGGAGGAGATCTTCTGGCGGGCATATCTCCAGCGTCGCTGGCAGACCCGCTTCGGCCGTTGGCCGGGATTTCTTGCGGTCGCCGGGCTTTATGCGCTGGTCCATGCCGCCAGCGGCAACGTCATGTTGGTTCTCGCGGCGGGTGTCTGCGGATTGTTTTGGGGCTTTCTCTACATGAAGACGGGTTCGATTCTGCTTGTCGCCGTCAGCCACACGGCCTGGGATCTGGCCGTGTTCGTCTTGTGGCCGTTTTAATAAAAAAACACGGCCAATCAATTATTCATATTTCCAATGAATTAATCTTGAATTAGCTAGTCTTGACAATTGGGTTCATAATCCTTACATTATAAGTAAGGAAATATTAAAATGTACACCGCCAAGTTGACTTCCAAAGGCCAAATCACGATACCTAAAAAAGTACGGGATCGGATGGGAATTTCCGAAGGCGAAGCGGTCTATTTCATCGAAGAGGATGGTGTTTTCCGCATCAAGAAAGCCGTCCTCGAATCCCCCTTCGACAAGTGGGTCGGTTATATCAAGAATCCCTCCGGAAAGACGGTCGATGAAATGATCGAGGAGATGCGAGGGCGGTGATCACGGCAGTCGATACGAATATTCTTTTGGATGTCTTGATATCGGGATCGCCTCACGCAGAAGCTTCGAAAACCGCGCTGGATGCCTATAACGCCAAAGGACGTCTCGTCGTCTGCGAAATCGTCGTCGCGGAGCTGGCGGGCCAGTTCTCCGCGGCCGATGATGTTCAAGCCTTCTTGGGAGAATCCGGAATCCGGGTGTCCCATTTCGAGCCAAGGGCGATTCATTTGGCGGGAATCTTGTGGCGCAAGTATGGCGAGAAATCCGAAAAACCCGTTTGTTCGTCATGTGGCGGTCTGCAGCCGGACCGATCGCGAATCATCCCCGATTTCCTGATCGGCGCCCATGCCCTTATCCAGGCGGATGCGTTATTAACCCGGGATAGGGGGTTTTATACGAATAACTTTCAGGGGCTGAAGATTCTGGCCTAGACTTCGCAACGAAAAGGGAATTGAAGACGTAGAACGAAACACGCAAAGGGCGAATATCTCTATGCGCTGATCCCCCCGCTCGGCCCGGACTTTAATCGAGCGCTCTTCTTCTCCACCGGCTTCGGCACGGTCGAGTCGAGCGGAGACTATTCCGTCTATCGCGAGTATCGGATCAAAAACCTGCCCGAAATCTTCGGGAAGTGATCCGGGCGGCGGCCTCTCGCAGCTACTTCTTCTTGATCTGGTACCGGATGATCGTCCGGTAGGCTTCGGGCGGAGTGTTGCCCATGCCGGGGCCGACGAGATACTCTTCCTCGTGCATACCCGCGATCCCATAGCCTTTGTCGGCGATGAACTTGTGCAAAGCTGCTATGGTCGGCGCCTCTTTATCGTAAGGGCCGAGATAGAGAACCTCGGCCACTTCGCCGTACTTCCAAACCTCGATCTTGACGCCCTGCAACCCCGCGGGCAGCCCGGTGACGGATTCGGGCAGCGGCAGGGCGTAATACCCGACCCACTCGGATTTGGAGTCTTGGCCGAAGTCGGGGCTGGACCAGCGGGCTCGCGGCGGGGCCATCTGGACGCCGGGCAGGCTGAAGAACGTCTTGAACAGGAGCCCGAAGGCCGCTTGGCCCGCGGTGTTGGGGTCGCCCTTAGCCTCGACCACGAGCATCTTCTGGTCGGCCTTGGTCGTCAGGCGCGGCGCTTTCAACGAATCGTCGCTGGGCGGCTGCTGGGCGAAGGCCGACCACGTCAGGGCGGCGATGAAAACAAAAAGAAAGGCGATTTTCTTGTTCATGAGCCCCTCCCGGGCGCTATGATATCGGATTTTTGACTTCTAAGAAACCATTTCTCGGATCGATTGAAAGAGGGCATCCCGCACCGCGCAGTTTCGAGCTTTCGGTGCGGGTCCCCCCCCTAGAGCGACGATCACAGCGGCCGGATCGGCTCGTGGATCTCGATGATGAACTTGCCTTCGGGATGGTTCTGCGGCTCGTTGAGATAGAGCTCGTAGCAGAGCCGATCGTCCGGCTGGTAGCCGCTCTCGGGAAACCAATCGCGCATCAGCGCGTCCCAAGCCTGGCCGAACTCGTCCGGGGCGATCTCGGCGTGGGCCACCGCGAACAGCCCGCCGGGGATGGTCATCTTGCCGATCTCGCCGTCGACCTTGGTCTCGGCGGGCACGGTGATGCAGGCGTCCGAGCGGAGCTTGTCCGTCTCCGTGATTTCCGGGCTGTCATGATAGACGCCCAGCACCTTGGTCTGGGGGAAGCGAAGCAGCCCGCGCGGCCCGGCCCAGCGCATCAGCTTCTGGAACGCCTCGCCCATGCCCTGGAACGGCCCGATATGGCGGGCGTAGGCGACCGTCATCTCCGGCGCTTCCCTGACTTCGACCTTGAACTTCGATTTGTCCATGAAGGGCCTCCTGGTAGCGGTGATTTCGCCGCCATCATACCCGGAGGCCCCGTCTCCCGCTTGGCCGTCCTTGCGGTCCGTTTGACGATTCTTGCGCCATTCTTCGGCTCCCCCGGTCCGCCATTCCGAGGCGCTCATCCCGAAGCGGTCGCGGAAGGCCCGGGCGAAGGCGTCCGAGCCCAAATAGCCGTAATCGATGGCGATCGTCGTGATCGGGGTGGCCGCGTTGGCGAGCAAGGCGGCCGCGGCCATCTCGCCCCGCCGCCGTTGGACCCAGGAGTTGACCGTCTCGCCGACCAGGGCGCCGAAGACGCGGTGGAAGTGGAAGGGGGAGAAGTTGGCCACCCTGGCTAGGTCCTCGAGCCGCAGCGGCTCGCCGATGTGCTTGTCGATGTGGTCGATGACCCGATTGATGCGGGCCATGTATTCGGCCCGCAGGGCGTGGCCTTTGTCGGTAGGCAGCATGGATGGTCAGGCGGGAATGAACCGATACCCGGCCGCCTCGGCCAGCCGGCGGATTTCGGCCGGGACTTTGCCGAACTCGAACTGGTAGACGTAGGTCTTGCCGAAGAGAACCGATTGCTCCGCGATCATCCCCTGGCGCGTCTTGGCGCCGGTTTTATAGGTTTCGGTCTGGAAGCCGGAGCCGCCGTCCAGCCCGGCGCCCGACTCTTTGAGCATCTCCACGAAGGAGATCGTCTTGGCCGTTTCGTCGATCTCGAACTTGGCCGAATAGACGAGCTTCTTCTTGGACAAAAACGCCTTCCGTTCGGCCACCAGGCGGGTCAGCTCGCCCTTGCCGTGCTTGTCCTTGCATTCCGCGCCGATCGAGCCGGCATAGGCTCGGATGTCGTCGATGAGGGCCATGGGCGTCTCCTTGAAGTTGAGTCCGGGGGACAAAGTATCACGATCGCCCGGGCTTGTCATCCCTGAAGAATAGCGGCTGCCAACTTCATTTAACCTGTTGATTACAATGGGCCTCGCCGATTTGCGCGTTGACTTCGAGAGGGAAGCCGTCTATAGTAACCCAGTTGCGCTGCCGATCGCTCATGAAGGAGTCGCCATGAGAAAGCTCGCCCTCGCCATAGCCCTGATTCTCCCCCTTGTTCTATCCGCAAGCCCGCTCTCGGCCCGGACCGAGGAGCCCATCGTCAAAGCGGTCGTTCTGGCCCCCGCGTCCCCGCTCAAGGCCGGCGGCACGACGATCCTCGACCTCGAAGTCGGCATCCGGGCGCCGTACCATATCAACTCCGACCAGCCCTCCGAGGCCTACCTCATTGGGTCCACACTCGACTTCAAGCCGCGCAAGGGTGTCACGTTCGGCAAGATCAGCTTCCCTATGGCCCAGAACAAGAAATTCTCGTTCTCGGACAATCCGCTATCGATTTTCGAGGGCACCATCAAGGTCCAGGTCGAGGTCAACCTGGCCGCTGATTTCGCCGGCCGGGAGCTCGTCGTCGAAGGCACGTTCGGATATCAAGCTTGCGACGACCAGTCCTGCCAGCCGCCGACCGACGCCGCCTTCAAAAAGGCTCTCCCTGTCGTGGGCGGCGCGCCCGCGGCGGTGAATCCTTCGATCGCGAAGCCCGAGGACAAGAAGCCTGTCGACAAGCCCACCGAAAAACAGGTCGTTCCCGCAACGACGACGCCGCCGACGACTAATCCCGACGCTGGAAAGGCAGAGACTCAAACCGTTTCTCCCACCGTGGACGAGAAGAAATCCCCCGAAGTGAAAGCCGCCGTTCCCGCGACACCGGCCCCGGCCGCGGTCAAACCGGCGGGCGGCATCAACTTCGGCGGTCAAGGCCTGCTGCTGACCTTTCTGCTGGTCTTTGTGGGCGGACTGGCCCTGAACCTGACTCCCTGCATCTACCCGCTGATCCCGATCACCATCAGCTATTTCGGCGGCCAGGCCGAAGGCAAGAAAGGCGGTGTCGTCCTTCATTCGTTCGTCTACGTCCTGGGCATGGCTATGACCTATTCCATCCTCGGGGTGGTTGCCGCTTTCACCGGCAGCCTGTTCGGCGCGGCCCTGACCTACCCGCCGGTTCTCATCGCCATCGCCCTGGTTATGATTCTCCTTTCGCTCAGCATGTTCGACGTCTACGAGTTCCGTATGCCGGCCTTCCTGAACAAGGCCGCGGGCACGTCCAAGAAGGGCTACTTCGGCACCTTCTTCATGGGCCTGACGGTCGGCATCATCGCCGCGCCGTGCATCGGCCCGTTCGTCCTCGGCTTGCTGACCTACGTCGGCAACACGCGCAACGTGCTCCTGGGCTTTTCGCTCTTCTTCGTCCTGGCCATGGGCCTGGGCGTGCCGTTCCTTTTGCTCGGCATCTTCTCCGGCAGCATCAACAAGATCCCGCGCTCGGGCGCCTGGATGGTCTGGGTCCGGCGGGTTTTCGGCTTCATCCTGGTCGGCATGGCCTTCTACTTCGTCAAGTCGCTGATGCCGAACCCGATCTACTACCACCTCTCCGTGGCCCTGACCGCGCTGGTGGCCGGGATCTACCTGGCCTGGATCGAGCCGACCAAGAGCATGGGCAAGGTCTTCCCCTTCGTTCGCAACGTCTTCGGCGTGATCTTTCTCGTCCTGGCCCTCGTCTTCGCAGTCAACGGCATCCGCGGCTACACGGACGAGCAGTTGAACACCCGGCTGCAGGCCCTGGCCGCGGCCGGCGGGCAGATCAAGCTCGACGTCATCAACTGGATTCCCTATTCCGAGGAAGCCCTGGCCGACGCGCTCAAGTCGGGCAAGCCGGTCTTCATCGACTCGACGGCTGACTGGTGCATCGCTTGCCACGAGCTGGATAAAAAGACCTATTCCCAAGCCGAGATCATCGCCATGGCCGACAAGTTCATCATGTTACGGGCCGACCTGACCCGCAACGGCGACGAGAAGGTCAAGGCCTTCTACGAGAAGTTCGCCGCCAAGGGGGCGCCGACGCTCATCTGGCTGAAGCCCGACGGAACGGAGATCACGGAGCTGCGCGGCGTGGGATTCGAAAACAAGGACGTCTTCCTGGGCAAGATGAAGCAGGCCTTGACTGCCTCCGGGCTTTAACGGAGCCGATTCCCAATTCCGGGGTGGCCGGTTCGAAGTGCCGGCCCGGCGGCTTCGGGCTCTTCTCGCCTTTTCCCACAGCTCTCTTCGGCGCCTCGGAACTCCGCATTCGAGATCTCCCGATTTGGGAGACCACCCACTCCGTTTCGATTCCGTCAGAAGGTCGCGTGCTCAAACAGTCCTCGGCGGCCGCTGGCTTCCCTCAGAGAGTTGTGGAAAAAGTCGCCGCCCTTGCGATTTCGCCGTTGGCCGACACCCCGAACTGCCTATTTCCCCGGAATTGGGATGAGAAATCGATAACCGCAACGAAATCGTCTATTAAAGCTCGGGCAGGCAGAAACCGATTTCGTGCCCGGCGCCGCAGCGCCGGCAGCGAAGCCGGGCTTCGAGTCTAGTACATTTCAGGCCGGCGCGGACGGAGCGCGTGACGGCCCAGGGCCCGCCGCAGGCGTCACAGGCGGCGCTTAGAACGAGCCGGATCTCGACCGGCTTGCCGCGGCGGGCCGGATGCGGAACCGAAAGCGTCTTGACCCGGAAAGCCCCGCCGTGGGTCTCGCCCAATTCCCCGAGTAGCGTTTCATAGAAGCGCAGCGTCTCTTCGGCTTTGGCTTCCGCTCGGACCCGCCCCGCCTTCGTCCGCATGTTCAGCGGCAGGCAGGCGGCGTAGGTCAGCTCCTTGCTCAGCGAGTTCATGATCGTCGAGCGCAGGGTCCGGCCGCGAAGCGTGGACTTGATGAAGAATTGAGCGACACCCAGCGCTCCGAACTTGGCCAGAAAATCCGCGTCGTGGACGATGGCAGCCAGGGGATTCGGGGAAGATCCTTCTTTGTAGAGCGAGCCGAGCGCGGCGATGATGGCGTCGCGGTCCGCCGCGGGAACGCGGGAGCGGGTGAGGACGGGCTTGGCCAGGCTGGCGGCGACGTCCTCCTCAGCGGTCTCGCCTTCATGGTAGCGGCCGCCGGCGAACTTGCCCGCGTCATGGAAGAGGGCTGTGATCGCGGCCAACAGGGGATCCCGGTGCTCCTCTTCGGCCAGCCGGAAGGCCAGCGAGGCGACGTGGACGGTGTGCTCCCAGAGGAAGCTGCCCTCGGTCTCGGGCGAGTTCCCGGCGAAGGCCTTCTCCGAATCCGTGATGAGGGTTTTGATCTTCTCGACAAGCCCCGGGCAGCGCTTGGCGACGATCCGGAACGCGGACTCGGGCTTGGCGGGCTTCTTCGCGGCTGTCACGCCGCGATTATAGCAGAATCGGGGTCCTGCCCGGGGTATCAAGCGGGTTTATTGACACCGTCGAACGTCGGGCGATATAGTGCTCGCGAGCCCGGCCGATCCGTCGCGCTTGGAGGCGATGAGGCTCCGCCCGGCCAGATGGGAGCCGCATGAGATTCCCGATGCTTGCCGCAGCCCTCTTCATCGCCGCCTCGGCCGGATTCGGCTCGCTGGGGTCCGCGCAAAGCCCCGCGGCTGCCCCGCCGTCCAAGCCGGCCGGCCTGGAATCCGTCGTCATCGTTTATAAGACCCACTTCGACATCGGCTATTCTTCGACCGTCCACGACGTCGTCCACGAGTACCGGACGGAGATGGCGGACCGGGTTTTGCAAGCCATCGAGGCGAATCGCCGCCAGCCGAAGGAGAGGCAATTCGTCTGGACCCTTTCGGGCTGGCCGATGAAGCAGATATTGTGGCCCGGCCAGGCGCCGGAGCGCCGGCGGAAGATCGAGCAGGCGCTCCGCGACGGACTCCTGGCTGTCCACGCCTACCCCTTCACGACCCACACCGAAACCGCCGAGATCGAGGACCTGGTGCGCGGCCTGAATATCTCCTCGACCCTGGCCCGCCGCTACGGCCGGCCGCTTTCAATCAGCGCCAAGATGAGCGACGTGCCGGGCCATTCCTGGATCCTGCCGACGCTCTTCACCCATGCGGGGATCAGGTTCTATCACATGGGCGGGCCGCAGGTGAATCTTGCGCTGGGCCTGCCGCCGATGTTCTGGTGGGAAGGCCCCGACGGCTCCCGCCTGTTGACGCTCTATAACAACGGCTACGGCAGCGGCGCCCTGCCGCCGGACGGATGGCCCTACAAAAGCTGGGTCTCGATCCGGATGACCGGGGACAACCAGGGCCCGCCCGAACCGGAGACCGTGGGCCGCGATTTGGACTTCTATCGGCGCCTCGGCCTGAAAGCCTCGGTCGGCATTATGGACGATTTCGCCGGCTTGATCCTGAAGGAGGACTTGAGCCGCCTGCCGGTCGTGCGGAGCGACATCCCCGACACGTGGATCAACGGCCCGATGAGCCAGCCGGAGGCGACCCGATTGGCGCAATCCGTCCGGCCCGCCATCGGAGGAGTGGAAGCCCTGGCGACGTTGGAAAAAGGCTGGGGGCTCCACCTCCCCGATTTCACGGCGGCCATCGGGGCGGCTTACGAAAGCAGCCTTCTTTATAGCGAGCATACCTGGGGCCTGGCCAACCAGCATTATATCCGGCTGCCGTACGGCCGCGACTGGGACGCCCTGTGGGATCAAGGCCTGCCGCCGCAATTCCGGATGATGGAGGATTCGTGGCGGGATCACGCCGAATATATCCGATCCGCCCAGCGGCTCATGGCCGAGCCCTATGCGGACGCGATCGCTGCTTTGGCCGACGGCGTCGCCGTCAAGGGCCCGCGCCTCATCGTCTACAATCCCTTGCCGTGGACGCGCGACGGCGAGGTCGTTATGGATACCCGGATTCTGCCCAAGTTCGAATCGCTTCGGCCGGCCGACGGCGGGCCGGCCGTGCCGATATCCCGGGAATATCCGGCCATCGAAGACGCGGCCCCCGTAACCCGATTCCTGGCCAGGGACATCCCCCCGCTGGGCTATCGGACATTTGTCGCTTCCCCCGAGGTCGCGGCCGCGGCGTCGACGTCAGCGGATGAAGCGAACGGCGTTATCGAGAGCCCCTATTTTCGGGCCGCGTTGGACGCGGCGCGCGGCCGCATCGCCAGCCTGATCGACAAGCGCTCGGGTCGCGAGCTGATCGACTCCGCCGCGCCGCAGGGGTTCGGGCAATACTTCTACGAGCGGTTCGGTTATCCGGATATCGCCGCCTGGCTGGCCAAATCGCTCTATCCCGAGTATGTCGCGCATCGGTTCCTCTTCGCCGCCTATGAGATGCCCCGCGAGAGCGCATACGCCTCGGCCCTCCCCGCCGGCATGGCGCTGTCGATCCGCCGGAGTCCTCTCGACGTCACGGCCGTCATGACCGGCGTCATTCCCGGCCCGGGCCGGCCGCAAAACATAAGCATCCGCTTAACTCTCCCGGCCGGAGCGCCTCTGGCCGATCTTGAAGTTGGCTGGCAGAAGCTGCCCGACAGCTGGCCCGAGGCCGCCTGGATCTGTCTGCCGTTCCAGATCGCGAATCCCCGCTTCCGGCTCGGCCGCCTGGGCGCGGTCGTCGATCCCGTCCGCGATCTGACCGTGGACAACGCCAACTTCCATTCTTTCTGGCTTAACACCGGTGCTGCCGTATTCGACGGCGATTCCGGCGCGGGGGTTGGGATCTGCCCGCTGGATTCGCCGCTGGTCAGCCTGGGTGTCCCCGGCGCCTATCAATTCGACAAGCGCTATGAATCGGCCAACGGGCGGGTGTACGTGCAGCTCTACAACAATCAATGGCGGACCAATTTCGCCGCCTGGATCGGCGACGGCGGGCGGATGACGTCGCGCGTCCGTCTTTGGACTTTCGACCATTTTTCGCCCGAGGCCGCGCTCTACACGCCGGCGATGGAGGCGCGCGTCGCCCTGCGCGCCGGGCGATCGAGGAGCCTGCCGGGATCCTTGCCGGTTTCAGCGGCCGGGGTGACTCTCTCGCGCAAGGGTGTCGCGGTTACGGCTTACGGCCCGAATCCGGACGGGGCCGGCACCGTGTTTCGCGTCTGGGAGCAGGGCGGGACCGCGGGCCGGCTCGATGTGATCTTGCCGGAAGGAGCCCGGTTCACTACGGCGAAGCCCGTGAATTTGCGCGGCGAAGCGGACGGCAAGATCATCCGCGTACTCAGGGGCCGGTTCTCTCTCGATCTCCCCGCCTACGCTCCGGCCAGCTTTATTCTAAGGTAACCCGACGGCGGAAAAGCGCTAGAGCTCATCCGGCAGAGCGTAAAACAGCCAGCGGCCGATGATTTCGGACACGGCCGCGGCGGCGAATCCGGTCCAGGCCGGTCCGGCCGAGGCTCCCGGCTGCAGCGTCGCCAAGCCCCAAAGGGCCACGGCCAAGGCCAGCAACACGATACGGGCGGCGAATATCGGGACAAGGCGGGGATTCGGCGTATAGACGCGTGGCGTGTCCCGCTTAACCCGCAGCCCGAAGCGCGGCGAGTAAAGAAAAGCCGCGAGCAGGATCGCGCCGGCCGCAGCCAGGGCGGCTTTCGGTAGGATTGCGGCCGTGGGTGAACCGGCCAGACCGGTCAGGCGGGGGATCTCGCCGCGGGCGGCCAGCGCCGCCAGCATTGATCCCAGCAGCACCGTCGTGCCGAAGAACGCGATCGCCGTGGCCGGCGAGTTCCAATCCGGCACCGCGGGCTGGGTGTAGAGGCGGGCCATGCTGTAAACGAAGGCGACCGCCTCCGCCGCGACCAGGACCGCCAGGGTGATGGCGGCCGGGGAGGTCGGCGCTTTCCAAGCCAAGATCGCCAATCCCGCCGTCGCGCCGCCGAAGAGGACCAGGGCCAGAATCTCCTTGCTCAACCAAGACGAGCCCGCGTTGGCCAGGGCCCGGACGGCGCGCCCGGGATGCTTCAGGTGGAAGAGCGAAAACAAGGCCGCTCCGCCGATCAACCCGAGGACCGCAAGGTCCACGGCCAGGCGCATCGGCCGCAGATCCCGGGCCAGCGTCAGCTCGGGCAGGAAATAGAGCGGGACCAGGAGAAACAGGGTCAGCCCGGCGGCCGTCTGCCCCAGGATGGTGAAGACGACCAACGGCCATTCGTGCCGGCGCATGTTCAGACCTCCTCCCGGTTTTTGATCAGGGCCGCGGCGGTCTTCGCCTTGGCCGCGTCGCGATGCGGTCGGATGACGAGCGCGGGTTCGGTGATCTCCGCCTTCGGCAGCGGATGGGCTTCGGCCGTCGTCCCGTACTTGGCCCGCAGCTCTTCGATCTCCCCGAAGTCGAGGGCCCGCATCGGGCAGGCCGCCACACAAGCCGGCCGCCCGCCTCGCTCGATCAGGCCGGCGCAGAGATCGCACTTGGTCATGACCCCGGCCGCCTCGTCGAACTGCGGCGCGCCGTAGGGGCAGGCCCATTCGCAATAGCGGCAGCCCAGGCACTTGGCCGGGTCGATGACGACGATGCCGTCCTCGCGCTTGGCGATGGCCCGGGCCGGGCAGCCGTCCAGGCAGAGGGGCTTTTCGCAGTGGTTGCAGGCGATCGAAAGATTGTAGACCGCGATCTCCGGCACCCAGGCTTCGCCCTCCCGCCGCCATCCGCCGCCGCCGACCTCGTAGACCCGCCGCCAGCGGACGCCCGGCGGGAGGTTGTTGCGATCCCGGCAGGCCATAGCACAGGCTTTGCAGCCCGAGCAGGCGGCCGAATCGACGAAGAACCCGAGCTGGCGCATTAGCGGCGCCTCCCCGGCTTCCCGGCCTTGGCGGCCTGGGCCATGATGGTGTGCTGGGCATTGCCGAAGGCATACGGCGTCCAGCGCTCCGAGGTGAGCACATTGACGTTGCCCCGCCGATCCGTCCCGGCCCGATCCGGAGTCCACCAGGCGCCCTGCGGGATGGCCAGAACGCCGGGCATGACCCGCGAGGTGAGGCGGACCGGCAGGATCAGGGCGCCCCGGTCGTTCCAGACGCGGACCGGATCGCCGTCCGTGATCCCGCGCGGGTCGGCGTCCAGCGGATTCATGAAGATGCGCTGCGGAAAGGCTTCGAGGAGCTCGGGCACGTTGTCGTGAATGGAATGGACTCGCGACAGGGCATGGTGGCCGATCACTTGGAGCGGGAAAGCGGCGGCCTCCGGCCCGAATGGGCTTTCCCATTCGCGGATATACTTGGGCACGGCCGGGATCTCGTCCGGCCGCTTCAGATCGAAAAGTCGCTTGGAGAAGATTTCGATTTTGCCCGAAGGAGTCGGCAGCGGATGGGCCTGCGGATCGCGCCGGAAATCGGCGAAGGCCACCGCCGGTTCGGTCACCGGGCGGACATACATCCCCGAGTTGCTTGCCTCGAGCTCGTCCAGCGTCGGCATATCGGGGAACCGCGTTTTCCGGTAGTGGTCCATCGCCCATTCCACCCAGCCGCGCTCGTCCCGCCCTTCGGTGTAAGCGGGTTCGACGCCGAGCTTGGCCGCGATCCCGGCACAGATGGCGTAGTCGCTCTTCGATTCGAAAGCCGGCTCCACGATCTTGGGCGCGAGAATAACCTCTTCGCCGTATTTCCAGCCGTCTTGAACGCCCCAGGTTTCAAACTGGGTGCAGGCCGGCAGCAGAAGGTCCGCGAAGCGAGCTGTCGGGGTCATGAAGTTGTCCTGCACGGCCAGAAACTCGACCCGCGACTCGTCGGCCAGGATACGGGCCGAGCGGTTGACGTTGCCGTGCTGGTTGATCAGGATGTTCGAGGCGACCGACCAGATGAGCTTGATATCGGTCCCCAGGCGGTCGGCCCCGACCACCCCGTCGGCCGGCCCCATGTCGCGCCCCCGCAGCACCGCCTCGGACCATAGGAATGACGGGATCTTGGCCGTGACGGGGTTTTCGCCCAAGGGGAGGATCTCCCAGCGCGGTCCGCCATCCGGGGCCTGCAGGGCGATGCCCCCGGCCCAGCCTCCGGGAATCCCGACGTTGCCGGTGATGGCCGCCAGGACGCAGCCCGCCCGCACCGCCTGTTCGCCGTAAGCGCGCCTCTGCATGCCGTAGCCCTGATACAAGACGGCCGGCTTGATCGTGGCGTATTCCCGGGCCAGGCGGGCGATCGTCGCCCGCGGCATCGCGGAGATCGGTTCCGCCCACCCGGGCGTCTTGGGGATGCCGTCGCGGCGGCCGAGGATATAGTCCTCGTAGCTTTCCTCGCTTTCGGCCCCGGCCGGCATCTGCGACGCGTCGAAGCCGAGGCAATGGCTTCGGATGAAAGCGCGGTCGACAAGCCCCTCCGTGATCATCACATAAGCCATGGCGCTCATCAGCGCGGCGTCGGTGCCCGGCCGGACCGGGATCCACTCGTCGGCCAAGGCCACGGCGCTCATCGTCATGCGCGGGTCAAGGCAGACGACCCGGGCGCCCCGCTCGCGAGCCTTGCGGATGAAGTATTCCGAGTTCGTCCCGTCGCGCATCTCGGCCGGATTCCAGCTCCACATCAGGATGAGCTTGGCGTTCAGCCAGTCCTGGCGCTGGTTGCCTGTGATATTGGTTCCGAAGACCGTCGGGGTCGCAGCCGAGATGCAGGCCCAGGAATAGCTGTTGTAGTAGCCGAGCGAGCCGCCGACGAGGTTCAGCAGGCGCTCGGCCGTCCAGCGGCCGTTGGTCAGGTTGTAGCTGCCGGTGCCGTAGGGGACGAAGATCGAAGTCGGACCGTATGCGTCGCGGACGCTTACGATCCGCTCGGCCATGGTCCCGAAGGCTTCCTCCCAAGAAATGCGGGTGAACTTGGCTTCGCCGCGCTTCCCGATCCGCTTCATGGGATAACGGAGGCGGTCTTTGTGGTTTTGCCGGTAGCGATAAGCGCGTCCCCGGATGCAGGCCCGGAGCTGGGGATCGGAGGGCTCGTCGCCCGGCCGGTCATCGGCGTCGATGCGCAGAATCTTTCCGTCGCGAACCCAGACGTGGAGCAAGCACCGCCCGCCGCAGTTGTGAGCGGGACAGCCCGAGCGGACCAAATGGGCGCCTTCGAGGCCGGCCGGCGGAGTCGGGAAGGCGGAGCGCTCGGGCATCAGGCGGGCCGGCGAGCGGTTTGAGGCCGGGCCGCCTTGGCGGCCAAAGCGAAGGCGAGCGAGACGATGAGTCCCTCTGCCAGAATGGCCAGGGCGGGCCGCAGAGCCATGACCGGGCCGCGACCGGGGAGGAGGATGTCGGCCATCTTGACGGCGGCGGCCAGGGTCGCCATGGCGAAGGCGGCGGATGGGCGATCGGCCTCATTTATAGCCCGAGCCATGGCCCAGACGCCGATCGGGGCCATCACGATACCCGCCAGGCCGGGGATGGATAGCCAATGGAGGATGTGGCCTAGGGTCGCTTCGGCCGTCCCCCAGGCGAGGCCCCAGGCGAAACAGGATCGCAGCTGCGCCGTCGGAATCCGCTGTTCGTCCATGCCCTCATTTTACGCGGGTCGCGCCCGGCGTCAAGGCTTCGATGAGCACG